>JBLHKV010000199.1:0-7500 GCA_047618115.1 Halieaceae bacterium
TTCGCGCACCGCGCTTATCCCATATTCAAATTCTCAGAGGTATTCATGCCAGAATATAAAGCACCGATTCGTGACATTCAGTTTGTGATGAATGACCTGTTGGATTGTGGAGGACTCTATCAATCGCTGCCAGGCTATGAGGAGGCCAGCGCTGACTTGCTGGATACGATCATTGAAGAGGCGGCCAAATTTGTCGAGGGAGAACTCGCACCGCTGTATCAAACCGGTGACGACGAGGGCTGTACCCTTAAAGACGGCGTAGTAACAACACCGGCGGGATTTGTCGATGCCTACAAAAAGTACGTAGATAATGGTTGGCCATCGGTGGCCGCGGAAACCAGGTACGGCGGCCAGGGTATGCCAAACCTCGTTGGCATAATCCTCAACGAACTTTGCGGAAGTGCAAATTGGGCATGGGGAATGTATCCGGGTTTGAGCCACGGGGCCATGCGTACGCTGGAAGAACACGGTACGGAAGAGCAGAAACAGGAGTTTTTGGTGCCACTGGTCCGCGGTAACTGGACCGGCACTATGTGTCTTACCGAGGCGCATTGTGGGACTGATTTGGGTTTGCTGCGAACCCGTGCTGAACCTCAGGCAGACGGCAGCTACAGCATTACTGGAACCAAGATTTTCATCTCCGCTGGCGAACACGATATGGCGGATAATATCGTCCACATCGTCCTCGCAAGGCTGCCGGACGCACCTCTTGGATCGAAGGGCATCTCACTATTCATCGTGCCCAAATTCCTTGTGGATACCGATGGTGGCTGCGGTGAGCGCAACGATCTCGAGTGCGGCGCGCTGGAAAAGAAGATGGGTATCAAGGCCTCTGCTACCTGTGTGATGAACTTTGATAAAGCAACCGGGTACATACTAGGCGAACCCAACGAGGGCTTGGCGGCGATGTTCACGTTTATGAACACGGCACGGATTGGCACCGCGACGCAGGGTCTGGCACACGGCCAACTGAGCTTTCAGGGTGCTCTGGCGTATGCCAAGGAGCGCTTACAAATGCGCTCTATCTCGGGCGTAAAAAACCCTGACGGAGAAGCGGACCCCATTATTGTTCACCCTGATGTTCGGCGCATGCTGCTGACGCAGAAAGCGTTTACAGAGGGCAGTCGAGCGTTTATTTACTACCTGGGGCAACTCTCCGACATCGTCGAGTGTGGTGATGCTGAGCGTGTCAAACTGGCCGAGGATCAGCTGTCTTTCTTAACGCCAATCGCCAAGGCATTTATCACCGAGACAGGTTTTGAATCGGCTAATCTCGGCGTACAGGTGTTTGGTGGCCACGGTTACATCAAGGAATGGGGCATGGAGCAGATCGTACGCGATGCGCGGATATCCATGCTCTACGAGGGTACCACCGGAATACAGGCTATGGATCTTATCGGGCGCAAAGTACTGGGCAGCGGCGGTCAGTTGTTGCGGGCGTTTACGAAAGTCGTTCATCAGTTTTGTAAGCAGCTCGATGAGCGCGATGACATGAACGAATTCAGTACAACACTCAAGGCCTACAATCAGGAGTGGGGAGACATCACCTTGAAGATTGGTGAAGCAGCCATTGAAAATCCTGATGAGGCTGGAGCAGCTGCGGTGGACTACATCATGTATTCTGGATATGTCGTACTCGCTTATTTTTGGGCTCGAATGGCGGTTGTCGCCAAAGACAAGCTGGCAGCGGGAGAGGATGGTGGTGGGTTTTACGAGGCCAAGGTGCTGACTGCCCAGTTCTATTTTGAGCGGTTGCTTCCAAGGACCGTGAGTTTACGAGAGACCATGGCCTCTGGATCTGATAACCTGATGGACTTGGAAGAAGCAGCCTTTGCCTTTTAAATCGGTGTGATGTGTGACGGAAAATCAACTTAGCCCGGAAGATCAAGCCCACGTGGATGAGTTTCTTTCCACAGGAATTCACTCCGTAGAGCGCAAACCTTTCCGTCCAATAAAGCTGCTCTTGGTGCTTATGGTCATCGTGAGTGGTTTCAGCATACTCAGTATTGTGATCGCCCGGATGGCTGGTGTTTATTGAGTATATTACCGGTTTGGACCACATAATTTTGATTTGACATAGTTTGCGTTCTCAAGTCACGGTGTGTAGCGCAGCCTGGTAGCGCACTTCCTTCGGGAGGAAGGGGTCGGAGGTTCAAATCCTCTCACACCGACCACTCATAACTTTTTTCCAGAAATATATTTTCATAGGCAATTAGTGCCAACGTTCCCTGTGCGAGGCCAGCCGGCACTGATATGGGGCATAGTAAGTGTCAGCCCAGAGGAATTGAAAGAATGGAAGATCACCGATTACTGAAGGGCGCTCCCGTTCGAGATAGAATTCTCGCCTCCGTGAAAGAACGGGTGGCCGTAGCCAAACAGAAGCACGCACTGGGCAAGCTGGTATCGATCAGTATCGGTGATCACCCGGAGGTGGCTGTATACATCCGTAATCAGGCCAAGGCTGCGGCCGAAGTGGGTCTCCCGTTTGAGCAACAGAACTGGCCGGATACCTTGTCACAGGATGAGTGTAAAGCGCGGATTACCGCGATGAATGACGATCCTGGTGTTGTTGGCGTTATCCTCCAACGGCCTATATCAGGAGACATCAATATTCGATCGCTGCAGTCGGCCGTTCACCCATTGAAGGATGTTGAGGGGATGAATCCTGCCTCTATCGGCAACATAGTATACAACGATCTGGCTCTGGCCCCCTGTACCGCTGCTGCTTCGATAGAGCTCATTCGTGAGACGGGGTTACGCCTTGACGGTTTGGAAGTGGTAATGATCGGGCACTCTGAAATTGTTGGAAAACCCGCGGCTATGATGTTGATGGCAGAGGGTGCAACGGTAACCGTCTGCCACCATATGACCCGATCGGTAGCGGCTCACTCGAGAAGAGCCGACGCCGTGTTGGTCGCGGTAGGAAAACCTGGTCTGTTGCGTGGCAATATGGTTAAGCCCGGCGCGGCCGTCATCGATATAGGCATTAACCAGATTGAAGACAGTGACGGCAATATTCATATCGTTGGTGACGCGGCAACAGATGAAGTGTTGCAAGTTGCCAGTTGGGTGACCCCTGTTCCCGGGGGTGTTGGCCCAGTCACCGTTGCCATGCTGATGCAAAATGCCATTGTCGCCCATGAGCGTCAATATGACCTGGGGTGGCTTGATTAGTCACCCTTAAAGTAAACGAGTTTTTGTCTTTGTCTGTTCACATTTAATTCAAACACATCTGGTCTTGAATAGTGGCCGGAGGGGCGGCAATACATGACCCACTATTGCCCAATACCTCATTGGCATTTTGCCTAATTACTGCATGGTGAGGAATATCTTCATTGATGTCTTCTTTACGCATCAATCCGGATACAGATAAAACATACATCCGATTTTCTGTTGCGATATGTCTTGTCAGATCAACCGTATTGCTAGTGTTGCCCGGCCATACGGCAACATGTAAATTTTTTAAGAGAATGAACTTTTAAGCCGTTGCCATCACCAATACTCCAAGCTAAACGTTCTTTATATGTTGGCATCAATTTTCTGTGGTTGGACTGAATGATTCCCCAAAACAAACTCCCGATGGAGTCTAACCCGCTTTGTTCAACTGGATCATAAATGTGCCATAAGCGGCGATTCTCAAATGGGTTTATAGTTAGCTCTGCGATACTGCTAGGAAAAACTGGCAATGCTGGAGTGATTTCGGAACGGATTCTATCGACTCGGGATAATTGACTCCATCACAGGCTCAGGTAGGTTTTCTGCCTTCCAGCGCATAGCCATCTGAATTCGTGCGTAGGGAGATGGGTGGTGATTGAGCCAGTTCTCTTCCCATTGGGGTGGATGCAATTTGCGGTACTCGGCAGTTAGAAGCGCCACCTCGGCCCAGGCATCCGGGTTTCTGGTTGCGTTAATTGCGAAGATATCCGCCTCGGCTTCGTGAACATAAATCAGCTTCTTGCGACATCACAGCCAAATATTCGTTGGTTGCGGCAATGACATCAAATGTATTTAGTCTGTCAACTTCTTCAGCGCTACCAACATGGCCTTGGCAATATCTTTGTCGGTGTTGTAACCCACCGGACTGATGCGCTGTGCGATGTCACCGTAGCGCGCTACCAGCTTTTCCGCAACCTCGTCGGGTGTTCCGCAAATGGCGATCGTATCCAGTACTTCGTCTGTTACCAGCGCTGACATCGCCGCCCAGTCTCCTTCTTTTGAGAGTCGGTTAAGCTCGGGTTGTAATTCACCCAGTCCCTCAGCGTCAAGCGCTGGACGGTAAGCCGGAGTGGACCCGTAGAAACCAATCATGTGGCGTACCATAGCTCTGGACTGCTCGAGTTGTTCCTTAGTTTCCCCGATGGCAGTAAGACACTGTACCGACACGTCGAAACTATCGCGGGAACGCCCGGCCAGATCGAGGCCCTTTTGTAATGCCGGAAGTGAATGATCTAGCAGAAACTTGCGGGTATTGAGAGGGTGCACGAGAAATCCATCTCCGACCTCACCGCAAACCTGCACCATTTTTTCTCCGAATCCTGCGATGTAGATCTTGGGTAGCCCGCAGGGATGTGGCCCCGGATTAAAATTCGGGTTCATTATTGTGTGAGTATAGAATTCGCCGCGAAAATCGAGTTTGCTGTTGCCTTCCCAGCAGTCCCAGATAGCGCGAATGGCCTGCACCATTTCGCGCATACGCGACGCCGGTTTCGACCAGGGCATGCTGAACCGCTTCTCTATATGTGGACGAATTTGCGTGCCCAGGCCGAGAACAAAGCGTCCGCCGCTAAGTAGTTGCATGTCGTATCCAAGGTTGGCCAGGGTCATGGGGTTGCGTGAGAATGCAACCGCGATAGCGGTTATTAGCTCGACGCGCTCGGTTCCTTGCGCAGCCATCGCCAGTGGTAGAAAAGGATCGTGTGGACCCTCGAAGGTATAGAGCCCATCGAAGCCGGCATCTTCAAATTCCCTCCCGAGTTCAACCGCATCTGCAGGGTTGCTGACTAGCATCGAAGCATCAATTTTCATAGTTTGAAATTCCTATATTCCGTACTCAGTTAGTAGTGTCACGCAGCCAGTGTAGCCATCGAGGCGCACCCGGTTGCCAGTTTGAAGAAAGCGTGTTGCCTGTCGGGTATTCACCACGCACGGTAATCCGTATTCTCTGGCGATAACCGCCCCATGGGATACGGAGCTACCGAGGTCCGTAATCAGTCCCCCTATCAGGCTAAAATAGGGCGTCCAGCCAATATCGGTAATCGGCGTGACGAGTATTTCCCCCGGCTCTAAAGCTGCCGCCTCTTGCAGGGTATGAGCAACTCTGACAATTCCTTCCACCAGACCACGCGACGCCGGCCGGCCCTGCAGCACGCCGTCCGGAAGATCAACTGGTTGTGGTTCCAGCGGCTGCGGTAGACCCACAGAAATTTCCGGGAACTCCAGCTGCTGCTGATAATCCAGTGCTCTGCGGCGGGCCAGTGCATGCTCCACTGCCAATGTACTTGGCGTGCTGATAAAGGTAGACAACTCGCCGGTGCTGAAAAAGAAGACCAGGTCGGCATCCGGTATTATTCCCTCGGCTGCCATCTGCGCGCCAAGGTATCGAAAAGCTCGTTTGAAGCGGTATGCCAGTGTCACTAGCTGTGATTTGGTGTGTTCGCGCCGTCGTATCGCATTGTGTGCTTTGGGGAGAATCCAGCGTAGACCGCGACTCAGTGCCGACCAGTCTATGTCATTATTGTGCATTTCCCTCCGGCCACCGGTAAGCAGACGAGCGTGAACCGCCGCTTGCATACTTTGGACCAGTGACGTCAAATCGTCACGCCAGGCTGAGTCGCGGATACACAGCTCGCGGTAGCCGCGGTGCCCATGCTTGGCGAGAAAGCCTTCGAATTTCTCTGCCAGGTCCGGAGTAGCGCGTAGCCACAGGGTGGCCTGTTCTATAGATGCCCGCTGAAAGCCGTTTTCTGCATTCGGGTGCAGCGTAATGTGGTCGAGCAAGTCGTCCAGCTGTTCTAGCATCAACGCACTTTCTACGCCGCTCGCGCCAGCCAGCAGTCGAACCGCTTCTGCTTGCTCTGCGAGAGTGCTGTCGTTGGATTTACCTGAAACCCTATTCTCAACAATGGCGCAGAGAAACCCCGACAAGGCCGATGACTGTATATGCACATCCATCGCGTGATTAAAAAACCAGGACTTGCCGGCAATTTCATCCCACATGGCGCTACTGTTCGACTTATCATCGATAGTAAATTGATCCAGATCGCCACCAAATTGCTGTACTACGCGAGGGGCCGCCAGGCAGTAGCGTAGCAGCCGAACGGTGTTAATCAGCCTGCGCCACGCTGGTAGTGGGGGCAACTCTTTTAACTCCGGCACAATGCGCCCACACAGTGTTTGTGCTGCCTGCTCAGCGCTGGAACCCAGCACCCCGGCTGCCATCACCAGGTTTCCGGTCAGGTTCAAGAACAGGTGACCGTAGGCCGAGGCGGTGATCTGCCAATTCTTGTCGACATGGTCGCGCGCGCCAACGGTAACCTGCATATGCTGCAAGCCATAGTCTATGCCCCAACCGGTAAATGACATGGTCAGTGGACATACGGCGCCGGGCATCATTTCACTGACGTTACTGATGGTGAGCACATCGTCACTGCGCGGCAAGGTAGAATCAAACTCGTTCAGGTCGGCGGGCAAGGTGGTTATCGGTCTTGCTTGTAACCAGAATAAATCCCCTGCTTGGTCAATTGCCCACTCCAAATCCAGCGGATGCCCCTCGTGTATGGCGGCCGCTCTTGCCTGCTCTGCAATGTCGGCCACTTGACTGTCGCTCAGTAGCGCCGTGTCGCCGACCAGTTGTCGGCGCACAATATCGCCTGTGTTATTCACGGCGTAGTGGTCCGGCGTGGCCTCGCCACTCACCAGGGATTCTCCAAGGCCCGCCACGGCATCAATAATTAACAAGTCACGCCTGGCGCTGAGTGGATCTGCAGTGAAAACAACACCGGCCACGGCCGCATCGATCATGCGCTGTACCACCACATTCATCGTTGCGACAGGCGCGCAGAGTTGGTCTTCTCGATAGTGTTTGGCGCGGTCGCTGGCAGCAGATGCTACGCAGTCATCAATGGCTTGGCGCAACTCGGTAGTGCCCGCCACATTGAGTACAGAGTCGTACTGCCCAGCAAACGAAGCTTCAGCTCCGTCCTCACCTAGCGCCGATGAGCGAACGGCTACCTTTTCGCTAGCCAGGGCGTGATATTGCTCCTCCAGGTCGCTGGGATAACGACCTGATTGGGCGCTGCATATTACGAACGCGGGAGGTACCGACAATCCCATGGCTGCCAGACGCGATAGGCCGTAGGCTTTGCCGCCTACCGCATTATCACCAATCTGATCCAGACGAAGGATACCCCCTTTCAAGTGAGTTCGCTCCTGGCGAACAGCCTAACCGAAGTCATATTCATGGAGGCCGCTCTCGTTCTGTAGTTGCCGGTATTCTTTGAA
>JBLHKV010000200.1:0-7475 GCA_047618115.1 Halieaceae bacterium
CAATGGCATAGCCATCGCATTTTTCTACCAGCACCTTATCCGTCATGGCTCACTCCCTCTACCTTTGGAGAAGGCAGTGTGCGGAGTAGGTGCACCGCTTGTTCCAGCTCGTCTTGGCCGGCCCGAGCTGCGTACTGTTCCCACACCGTTTCTGTAGATCGAGTCAGTTCATCGATTAACGTCTGCCCCTCTTCGGTAAACTCGACCAGCTTTGCCCTAGAGTCACTGGGGTCAGCACAGCGCCTCACCAGTCCAGAACTTTCCAGCTCATGAATCGTCTTCATCATGGACTGTGGCCTCACGCCGATCTTTTCAGCCAGATCAACGCTGCGGCTCGCACCATCGCGTTCCAGGTGCATGAACACCCTGCGGTGGCGGGCGCGAATACCGCGAATACCGCGCTGTGCAAGATCAGCATCCAGGCGCCGCTGAAAATCGCTTAACGCCAGCATGAGCGTCTGGCCCAACTCATGCTTCGGAAAATTGCTCATTGCTTTACCTCATTAAACTAAGCTAGACTTACTATCAGTTTAGCTGCCTATAATATCAGGAGTCAAGATATGTTTGAGGTGTTCGCCGCCACACCGGAAGATATGGGACCGGGCGAGATCGGTGTACACGCCGCCCGGGCCGAAGCCATGGGCTTTGACGGACTACAGGTTCCCGATGCCTTACACGACGGCCTGTTACTCGCTGCACTGGCGCTTAACGCTACCCAAAAACTGATTGTTGGTACCGCCGTGCTGGTCGCTTTTCCGCGCAGCCCAATGACAGTCGCTATCGCTAGCTGGGATCTTCAAAAAATGTCCCGGGGAAGATTTGAGCTCGGGCTGGGTACACAGATCAGGCAAAATATCGAGCAGCGCTACTCAGCGCGCTGGGAATCCCCGGTATCGCAATTGCGTGAGTACATACAATCCCTGAAAGCGATATTTCACAGTTTTCAGACCGGAGAAAAACTCTGCTTCGAAGGCAAACACTATCAGTTCACGCGCCTGCAGCCCTTCTTTAATCCCGGCCCAATAGAGCACCCTGACATTCCGATCCTGTGTGGAGCTGTCGGGCCGGATATGACACGAATGGTGGCCCGGATCGCTGACGGCATGATCACGCACCCCACCAACACCCCTCCCGAGTACATCATTGAGGTGTGTCTGCCGCGTCTACAGGAGGGCTTTAACAAAGTACCGCGATCAGCGGATGGTTTTAGATTAATTCTGGCCCCACTGACCGCTACCGGTCCCGATACGACGGTGGTTGCCAGGGAATGGGAGAAGCAACGTCAGTTGTTGGGGTTTTTATATTCCACGCCCGCGTACTGGCCAAGCTTGGAGCTATTCGGGTGGCAGGCAAAGGGCCAGAAGCTTCTGGATATGACCCGCAGTGGCTCCTGGCAAGAAATGCCCAATATTGTGACCGATGAAATGCTGGAAAAATTCGTACCCCGCGCGACCTACGATGGGATAGCCGAGGTCTACCGCCAGCGCTACGCTGGACTGGCTCGCAGGATTACCTTTCCGATGCCGACGGATCCGACGGATGACGCCGCAGCGGCAAGTGCAATTGTGGATCTTAAAACCGGCTGAAGGTGAGGTCCTGGGCCCGGTAGGCCGCAAGAGCGTGAAGCGTCGCAAAGCCCAGGGGAAGAAACCAAGGGTCCACTGCACTATAGGGACTGGGCAATCTCGATACGATCGTGTCGAGCTGGGTTATCCGGGTCGACATCACAATCCAGTTCGCGCGCATATTTATGGCCCGCATACACCGCCGCTGCGATAATAGCCGGAGCCTCTGCGTCACCAATCCGCTTGACCGATTTAGGTACCCCCTCGAGATTGGCCTCCATCGCTTGGACTAACTGATGATAGAGGTCATCCCGCGGGGTACGGCAAGTGACTAGCAACAGGTTATCGACCTCAACGTTTTGCTCGGCCCCGGTATATGAACAGTGGAGAACCGCGGTCTTGCCGTCATAGGAGGCCAGCGCGGCGTTCAGAATAATCTGCACCCCCACACCTGCCAGGCGCTGGTGCACTCGTACTTGTTCTTCGTTGTTGGTACTCCACTGTGACACCATGGAATCGGGCGTAACGTAGATCACTTCGCTACCATTTTCCCGGAGCTTCTCAGCCATCAGGCTGGCCATATAAAACCCGTCGTCATCGAAAACCAGTACCGAACCGGTAGGCAGTCTGCCCGCCATCACGTCGTCCGGGGTATAGGTGTTGCTAGGTGGTGGCGCCGGGTTCAGTGGCGCATTGTGGGTATTACCATAGCCATCGCGGCGCCAACTGGACCCGGTGGCTATCGCCACGTGATCCGCACCCAGCGCGAGAATATCCTCCAGACAGAGTTCACTCTCCCGGTATATCTCGACGTTCTTCATTTTGTCCAACTGCCCGGTTCGATAGTCTCGTACCCGCGCCCACTCTGCCAAACCAGGAAGTCTGGACTCCGTCGTCACCCTGCCGCCTAGCTCGCGGGTAGCCTCGACCAGCACAACCTCATAACCGCGCTGACCAAGTGCTCGCGCCGCCTCCAACCCGGTTGGTCCGGCTCCGACAACAAGCACGCGGGCATTAGAACCGCGCCCATCAATTTTTTCGGGGTGCCAGCCGCGGCGCCACTCCTCACCCATGGTGGGATTCTGGGTGCAGCGTATGGGGTAGTGTTTACTGTCACCGGTATAACATATGTTGCAACCGATACACTCGCGAATGTCCTCGGGCCGACCTTCTTCGATTTTTTTAGGCAAGAAGGGGTCGGCAATAGAAGGTCTCGCCGCTCCAATAAAATCCACTATCCCGCGTTTTATCTGGCTGGCCATGGCATCGGGAGAGGTAAATCTACCAACGGTCACGACGGGCTTGGTGGTCTTGGATTTGACGGTAGCCATGTAATCTTCAAGTGCACCCTCTCCCACGAAACGCGATACTCCCATCTCCAGTGAATAGTCAGAAATATTGATATCCCAAAGATCTGGCAACTCGGCCAGCGCCTCAAAAATCTCCATGCGATCGCCGTGAACGGGTGTTCCATCCGGCCCACCGCCATCGTCGACGCTGAAGCGCACAGCAACGGCGCAGGTATCGCCCACTGCTTCCTTGGTGTCCAGGATAATCTCGCGGAGAAGACGCATACGATTTTCCTGGCTACCACCGTATTCATCAGTACGGGTATTCAGCACAGGATTAAGGAAGTTATCCAGCAGGTAATGGTGGGTTGCATAGACGTAAACAATATCGAACCCTGCGCGCTGGGCGCGCAACGCCGCATTGCGGTGCCAGCGGCGAAGCTCGAGAATATCGGCTTTGTCCATTGCCCGAGACTGATAGGGATCCCCGTTCCAGTTCGGCATTGACGCGACATCCATCGGCACTTCGCGGGTAAGGAAATTGGGCGCACGACTCCCACCGATCCAAAGCTCCACACCAGCCAAGCCACCCTGGGCATGGACCTGGTCGGTCATCAAACGATGAGAGTTGACATCGTTTTCGTCCCACAGCGAATGGGTCGGATAGGGCGTATCATCTGAGGCCGGGTGGATTGAGCAATACTCTGTGCATACTACCCCCCAACCACCCTCCGCTTTGATGCCGCGCATATCTGCCACCATGCGCGGTCTTAACCAGCCCATGCCAGTACAATGGGGCACCTGATAGAACCGATTTTTCGCGGTGACCGGGCCAATTTTTAGCGGTTCAAAGAGAATGTCGTAACGTGGATCGCGACTCATGGTGTTCCTATTTTCGTTTCGGAATGAGATTCTACTGCACCAGCCTGGGACGACCGGCTATCGGTGAGCATCGCGTACCAATCTCGAAAAGGGCCGCTGGTATTCTGCCAGTAACTTCGATAATTCGCCTGTGTCTCCGGGCCAAGGCCCCATGGGGTATATTCGTCTTTCTCTGGAATGTAGAGCGTACCGAACATTCTGTCCCAGATGCTGGTAACCGCCGCAAAATTCATATCCCAGTGTTTTTGTAGATAGCTGTGATGAATATGATGCATAACCGGGCTGTGTAGCCACTTTGACAACCACATGGGATAGTGGAACTGCACGTGATAGTGCCGGAACGAGCCGGTCAAGCCAAAGAGTAGCGAGAACACCCCGATATTAAACACGGTAGCCGCGGTAATACCCCCATCGAACAGATAGGCAAATACACCACCCACAAAGCCATAGGAAATAGCCCCTCCGGCCGCCCAAATGGGCCCAGCAATAAAGTGTTCACGAGATCTCGTCAAAGGCGTCAGCACCTCTGCCGAGTGATGAACCTTATGAATCGCCCACAACGCAGGTACCTTGTGCATTGTGTAGTGCGTAGCAAAAAAGACCAGGTCGTAAACCAGCAGTATCGCCAGACTGTATATCATCATCCAGGGTAGGTTCGACTGCAGGGCGGGGGTTTCACCAAACACCCAACGCAATAAATTAATGACTGAGCTTTCTGTTAGCGGGCCGATTGTGACAAATAGCCCCAGCGCCCAAAAGGGCCGCAAGACCCGCTCTGTTACCCAAAGCCAGATATCCACCCGCGCCGATTCATGAAAATAAACATCCCGGGGCAGTAAAAACTGTACCAAGCCAGTCTTTCGTTCCCGACCATCGGCACCCTTGGATCCGCCGCCACGGCGAATCAACCAGATACACGTCGCTATTGTCACTGTGATCAGGAGGTATTGCCAATGAAGGTCTTTGGGTAGATTGGCTGCAACCATGTTCCAAACAACGCCGCTGGCGGTTTGCACAATGTCGTGTATTGGTCCAACTATTTCGCCGCTGCTTGCTGCTGCAACGGCCCCTGAAGACTCTGTCGGCATCGGTATTCCTATGGATCAATGGCACAATAGTTCAGCTATCGTTTCGACTGCTGTGCCGGTATTCTATACCCAGACAAGGGAGAAAAGAATGAGCGACACACTAGCCGTAACACTGGATGAGGCAACGCTACGCGAGCGGCGCGAACGCGTTTTCCTCATCCTTGCTGGTACTTTCATCTGTGCTATGACGATGCTCAACATCCTCGGCATTACCCGCTTTATCCAGCTTGGCCCCATGCAGCTCGCCGTTGGTGTGCTCCCCTACCCGATCACATTTTTGTGCACCGATCTAATCTGCGAGCTGTATGGCAAGGCTCGCGCCAATTTCATGGTCACACTGGGTCTCGGATTGAATTTCTTTATTCTTGGGTTTCTCTGGCTGGGTAACCTGATTCCAGCGGTGGGTGCCGAATCCCTGCCCCCTTGGCAGGTTCTGCAACTGGCGGAACCGGTGTCCTTGCCCAATGGTAGCGTACTGGAGGGGTCTATCGAGCTCTATACGCTAATTTATGCCACTACCACCGGCGCGGTGTTCGCCTCCATGATGGCCTACATCGCCGCTCAATACTGTGACGTCCACCTATTCCATTTCTGGAAACGAGTGACCCGTGGCAAGCATCTATGGATACGCAACAATTTCAGTACCATGATCAGTCAGTTAGTGGACTCCTTTGTGGTGATATTAGTGACCTTTGGTGCGGCATACTTTGCCGGCAATATGACGGCCGCAGCCATGCTGACGCTGATGCTCAGCAACTATCTATTCAAATTTTGCATCGCCGCTCTCGATACCGGCCCCTTTTATTTTGCAGTGTTCAAACTGCGCAAGTATCTGCGCATCGAAGAGGGCGACTACGCGGTATAATTGCGGTTCGGAGGTGATCTGGCATGACATTAGAATATCTTGAAAAGGGCGCGACCGATAAACAGGTTTTTGAGGCTCTGCGCCGCGACGGCGCGGTAATTATTAGAAGACAGGTCAGCGATGAGCTTGCCAAACAAGTGCTTGGCGAATTCCGCGAGCCCTTTGATCAATTGGGACGCTTCGATGAGGACAATTTCAATGGCTATAAAACGCTGCGGATCAGTTCTGTTCTCTCGGTTTCGAACGCCGCTGCAGCGTTAGTCGAGCACCCTCGTGTGCTGGCCGTCGCAGACGACCTCCTGCTACCCAGTTGCGAAAATTATCGTATCGGCAGCCTGACGGGCATAGAGATACTGCCCGGCGAAACCGCGCAAACACTGCATCCGGACGACGGTATCTATCCGCTCAGAATTCCGGGGATGCACCTCCAAGTCAGCGCACTATGGGCACTGGACGACTTCACGCTGAAAAACGGTGCCACGCGTGTTTTACCGGGCAGCCACGAGAGTTCAATTCGTAGCGGATACACATCGACCGAAGATGAATTGAACGATCGAATAGTTCAGGCGGTGATGCCACGGGGTTCACTGCTGCTCTACCTGGGTTCCACCCTCCACGGCGGAGGCGCCAACAACAGCGCCAAGCCCAGGGCCGCGCTTATCAACACATACTCTTTGGGCTGGTTGCGACAAGAGGAAAACCAGATACTCAACGTATCAAGAGAGGTTGCCGACAGGCAATCGAAGACCATGCGCAATCTGATGGGTTACCGCCCCCATGGCACGCTAGGCGCATGGCAGAATCCGGACGGTAGCTGGGTCTGGGATTAGCGGGCAGTCTTATCGCACAGTCAGCGAGTCAGGCTGACAGAATATCGATTTGAGTATCGTTGTAGCAGGCACCATCCGCCATATCGGCTTTGTGACCAGGGACCAGCGCATTAATGGTAAGCCCGGAATCACTGTCGGCACACCAAGCACCCTTGGGCACATAGGCCACGCCAGATTTGACTCTGTCTGAAATGAGCAGGTCCAACACTATCTCGGCCTGATCATTCACTAGTTTTACTTTTTGCCCATCGACCAGGCCTATGTTCCTGGCGTCGTCGGCACACAGTTCAACGCGATAAGGTTGTCGATTCGCCGCTGTTCCGCCAAAGGTTGAATTGGTTCGCTTATCGGAGCTGGGGCTGACCAATGTGAAGGCGCGCCTTGAACCCAGAAGTCGATATTGCGGTAGACCCAAGCCCGCTCTGGCCTCCTCATCGGCGTTGAACAGCATGGCCTTCTTAGTTGGTGTTCCAGGCGGTACGTCGCGAAACACCACAGTCGTATCATGGGCCTCCGTGCGATCCAGAAGCCCTCCCTCGGCGGGCAGATTGAGCACAGCTTTAGCTAACATCTGCTGGTCTGTTTCCTGAAACTCAGGTTCATCGAAGGAAAATATCGCGGCCAGCTCACTAAAAACCCGAGTATTTTTCCTCGACTCTCCCACCGCAGGAATGACGGCGGCAGATCGCTGGGTGATGGCGTGACCATAGGCTTTGTATAGATCGCCATATTCCATAGAACTACAGGCTGGCAATACAATATCGGCATACGCCATGGAGTCGGTCATGGTCAGGTCGTAACCGACTGTAAAAAGATCTTCTCGTCGCAACGCTTCGAGTAACAATTTTTGCCGGGGATGGACGGCTACAGGATTGTGATTGTAAATGAACAGGGCTTTCAGAGGTGGATCGAGCTCATCGTTTACGATGTGTTGAGCCACATCGAGTATATTGATT
>JBLHKV010000201.1:0-7472 GCA_047618115.1 Halieaceae bacterium
GCGATGAGAAACTGCTTCCCAACTTTGTCTCCTTGTCGAGCAGCCGCTACGGCCAATGCGGTAAAATTGGCGCGTCCTCCGCTGCGCAGAACCTCGGACATGTGGGTGGCAGCGGTGACTGGATCACCGCCTCGTGCGAGTAGATTTGCGAGGACCAAGCGAGCCTCGGGGTCATCAGGTGCCAGTTCGACCCACTGCAAAGCCGCTTTCAGGGCGTCTTGGTCGCGTTTCAGGTATTGCGCAAGGCGCGCGGTGTGGGCACTTACGCCGGCGTCTTTAAGCAACGCAGACTGGGTAAGGTAATGATCCAGTGCCGTACCCATTTGCTGTCTTCGCAAGGCAAATTCGGCAATAAGTAACGGCAGTAGACTGTCTGCTGGTATCGGCCTCTGGGGGCGCACGACGACCTCGCTGGCTGCGACTGTAGCAGTTGGCTCCGGAGCTATTGCTACTGGCGTGGCTATTTCATTGGTGGAACAGGACACCATCGCCAACGGCAAAAGAGCCGACCCTAATTTTTTCAGGTAGTATTTAGTCATGAATCTGGACACAGTTATTAACCCCTAGAGTATCAAATAATTGATTGCCTATGCATCTAAGGCTCTAAATTGATAAAATCGCCACCCTTTTGAGCCAGCGGGACCGAAATAGTTTCATGGCTCGAGTCATCTTGGACACTAGAATACAGACATGCAGTTGTTGACCATGGGTATTAATCATACATCCGCGAGCGTAGAAATACGCGAGCGGGTAGCGTTTGCGCCTGAGCAAATGACTGCGGCCCTGGCCGATTGCAGTGCTGCGTTGGGTGTTCCAGAGGTTCTGGTGCTCTCGACCTGTAATCGCACCGAACTGACGGTTAGCCAGGGAGATGATCTTTGCCCCACCGAAGAGCAGGTGCTGGAATGGCTGGCGGCTTATCACAATCTTTCGATAGAGGGTCTTCGGCAGAGTTGCTATGCCCATTATGGAAGTGATGCTTTGCGTCATCTGGTACAGGTGGCCAGCGGTCTCGATTCGATGGTGCTGGGTGAGCCGCAGATAATGGGTCAGATGAAGTCGGCTTACGCGGTGGCGCAAGAGGCAGGTACCGTAGGCGTACAGTTTTCCAGATTGTTCCCCAGTGTGTTTGCAATGGCAAAAAAAGTGAGAACCGATACCGCCATTGGCGAGAATCCTGTTTCAGTGGCGTATGCTGCCGTGAGCCTCGCCGGTCGAATATTCACCGATCTGAAAGCGGCGCGTGCGCTACTGGTAGGGGCGGGAGAAACGATCGAATTGGTAGCCCGTCACCTGGTTAACCAGGGCGTAGAGAGGATTGTAGTGGCCAATCGAACACTGGGGCACGCGAGTGAGCTGGCGCAACGATATGGTGCCGAAGCTGTCATGTTGTCTGACATTCCGGATCAACTTATTAGCGCCGATATTGTAATAAGCTCTACCGCAAGCCAATTGCCCATTCTTGGTAAGGGGGCTGTAGAAAACGCACTTCGGGCAAGGCGCCGCAGGCCCATGCTGATGATAGATTTAGCGGTGCCGAGAGATATAGAATCTCAGGTAGGCGAACTCGACGACATATACTTATATAGTGTCGACGATCTAAAGGATATAGTGGATGATAATGTCCGCACGCGCCAAAGTGAGGCGCTTAAGGCAGACGAGATAATTGCCGCTGGGATTGAATCTTATCTCGAAGAGCTTCGCGCCCTGGGCGCTGTTGATACCGTCAAGGCATTCCGCGGCAACGCCGAAGCCCTTCGCGATCGCGAGCTGAAGCTGGCGCTGCGCTTATTGGCGCGAGGTGAGCCTGCGGATAAGGTGCTCACGTCCTTTGCGAGAGGGCTCACCAATAAACTTATCCATCACCCAACACAAGAGCTTAAGCGGGCCAGCGCTAATGGTGAGGGGCAGGCCCTGAATATTGCCCGGCGCTTTTTGGGTGTTGATCATCAGGCTAAGGAGTCTGCGCCTGGCTATTTGGAATTAGACGAAGAGAATTCATGAAAGCATCGTTAGTGGAAAAATTGGAACAGTTGTCGGAGCGCTATGAGGAAATCGGTGCTCTGCTCAGCGATCCCGAAATAATCGGTGATCAGCCCCGTTTTCGTGAACTTTCCAAGGAGTATGCGGAGGTAGAGCCAGTGGTGCACTGCTTCGCCAGCTATCAGTTGCTGACCAAAGATATCGAGGAGGCGACCTTGTTGTTAGACGATGGGGATGCAGATATGCGCGAGATGGCCAGGGAGGAAATTGATTCCAGTACTGCCCAGCGCGAGGAGTTGGAACTGGATTTACAGCAATTGATGCTTCCCAGGGATCCAAATGACTCCCATAATGTGTTTCTGGAAATCAGGGCGGGAACCGGTGGGGACGAAGCCGCGATCTTCTCCGGTGACCTGTTTCGCATGTATACCAGGTTTGCAGAGTCTTGCGGCTGGAGTGTCGAAATACTGAGCGAGCGCCAGGGCGACCATGGCGGTTATAAAGAAATCATCACCCGTGTAGAAGGCAAGGATGTCTATGCACAGCTTAAATTTGAGTCGGGCGCGCACCGTGTGCAGCGGGTCCCCGAGACCGAATCTCAGGGTCGAATCCACACGTCTGCTTGTACCGTTGCCATACTAGTGGAGCCGGACGCTGTTGATGAAGTGGAAATCAGCAAATCCGATTTGCGAGTCGACACATTTCGCGCCAGCGGTGCCGGAGGTCAGCACGTCAATAAGACCGACTCGGCCATCAGGCTTACTCATCTACCCTCCGGCATCGTTGTGGAGTGTCAGGATGAGCGCTCACAACACAAGAACAAAGCCCGGGCGATGTCGTTGCTCCAGGCAAAGCTATTGAGTGGCGCGCAGGACAAGCAGGCCCAGGAGCAGGCAGATGAGCGACGCAGCCTGGTCGGGTCGGGCGATAGGTCCGAACGAATTCGTACCTATAACTATCCGCAGGGCCGCCTAACAGACCACCGTATTAATCTTACGCTATACAAACTGCACGAGATCATCGAAGGCGATCTTGGCGTGGTTATTGGTCCTCTTCGGCAGGAGTATCAGGCCGATTTGCTAAAGGCGCTCGGCGAAGATTGATGGAGTCTATCCGGGATCTGTTGTCGGAGTCTCGCACTCTGCAAGAAGATACCGCACGCCTGGAGGCGGAGGTTTTACTCGCCGATGTTTTGAACAAGCCTCGCAGTTATTTGTATGCCCACTCGGAAAGCGAACCCCTGTGCGAACTAGCCGATAAGTATCGCGAGCTATTAGCGCGCAGGGGTCGCGGTGAGCCGTTGGCTTACCTAACGGGGTTTCGTGAATTCTGGTCCCTCAAATTGTCGGTTGACCAACATACTTTGATTCCCCGCCCCGAAACTGAATTATTGGTCGAGTGGGGGCTCGAACTGGATCTGCCAAGCGCTAGTCGAATGCTGGATTTAGGCACCGGCAGTGGTGCCCTGGCTTTGGCGCTGGCTACAGAGCGGCCCCAATGGCAGGTTGCAGCCAGCGATTCAAGTTCCGCGGCCTTGGCCGTGGCTGTCGCCAATGCTGCGCGATTAGGGCTTGACCAGGTGAAGTTTCTCACCAGTAATTGGTACGAATCCATTCACGCTGAAGAATACGATCTTATCGTTAGTAATCCACCCTACATCGATGCCGAAGATGAACATTTACTACAGGGTGACGTCCGGTTTGAGCCCCGCACCGCGTTGGTAGCGGAGGACCACGGTTTGGCAGATCTTGCATTGATTGTACGAGGCGCCCGAGACTATTTGTGCAGCGGGGGATGGTTGCTGCTGGAGCATGGGATGAGCCAGGGGTCACTGGTTCGCGAGTTACTGTCGAAAGCTGGCTATACGTCTATTGCAACCAGGACAGACCTGGCTGGACTGGAGCGCGCGACTGGCGGCCAATTGATCGCGGGGAGTAGTGTCCGGTGAATGATGAACAGCTGCTGCGCTATAGTCGGCAAATATTACTTCCCGGTTGGGATATAGCCGGACAGCAGAAAATTTTGGAGGCCACGGTTCTTATTGTCGGGCTTGGTGGTTTGGGTTGTCCGGTGGCCCTGTATCTGGCCGCGGCAGGCGTTGGCAGACTCATACTAGCCGATGATGACCTGGTTGAGCTGAGTAATCTTCAACGTCAAATTGCGCATCAGACTTCGAGAATTGGCGATGCCAAGGTGGAATCCGCCCGAGATGCTGTGCTTGCGTTAAACCCGGAAATACAAGTAGAGGTTATTGCCCGGCGTTTGGAGGGAACGCAGTTGCAAGCGGCGGTTGCAGAGGTCGACCTCGTCGTCGACGCCACGGATAATTTCAACACGCGCTTCGCACTTAACCGCGCCGCTAGGCAGGCTGGAATCCCCCTTGTATCGGGTGCGGCGATTCGATCTGAGGGTCAGATTGCGGTATTTGATCCTCGTCAGGAGAATACAGCTTGTTACGAATGCTTGTATGAGGATAAGGGCGACGAAGACCTGAGTTGTTCCGAGAGTGGCGTATTGGCGCCCCTGGTGGGCGTAATAGGTTCTCTTCAGGCATTGGAGGCGTTAAAGGTGCTAGCCGGGTATGGCAAGCCACTGGTCAGTCGTCTGTTTGTTCTGGATGGCTTTACGTTGGAAACCCGTTGCCTGGAGATTCCCAAGCGGCCCGGGTGCCCGGTGTGCTCAGTTTTTTAGTCGACGGCAACTTTCTAGACTGTCGGCTGTCTCAGAGTTCAGCATAGACCCGCGACTCGATTGTCCGGTGGCACTTATTTAATGGAGAATTAGCGTGCAAAAATTGGTGGGTATTTACTACGCAGTGCACAACGGTATTTTCGGCAAACTCAAATATCTCGACGGTCTCGCTTTGCTGGCACTGCGCTTGTATCTCGTTCCTGTTTTTTGGATGGCTGGTACCAACAAACTCGATGGTATCGAGGGAGTAATCGACTGGTTCGGCAACCCCGACTGGGGGCTGGGGTTACCATTTCCAACGCTGCTGGCGTATCTGGCGACTTATACCGAGATAATCGGAGCCATATTGTTGTTGTTGGGCCTGGCTACACGATGGATCGCGATTCCACTGCTAGTGACAATGGTTGTGGCAATAGCAACAGTGCACATTGATCAGGGTTGGGCGGCGATTGCCGATTCGGGTATTGCCGAAGTAGCTGTGCGTCTGGATAAGGCACGCGAGATACTCCAAGAACATGCTAATTTTAGCTGGCTCACTGAAAAGGGCAATTTCGTGATATTGAACAACGGCATCGAGTTTGCTGTGACCTACGCACTGATGCTATTTGTGTTGCTGTTCACGGGCGGTGGACGCTACTTCAGCGTCGATTACTGGTTGAACCGGAGTCTTCAGCCCGGGGAGTAATCGCGAAATTCGCTGCTCTCGAACTAGTGTCCGACCGGGTTGAGGTCATTTGTCCGGGAATGGTGTTAGAATGCGCGCCTTCGAGAACTGAGCTGGGTTATATAGCCTTTGATAAAAAAATTCTTCAAGCGAGGCGGTGATGAAAACCCACCTCCAAGTCCTGTTAATTCGGGCAAAACACACAAGCCCGAGGTCGGACGCGAATCCGATGGTCGGGGCCGCCGCGGGAAACCCCAAAAAGTAGATGAGCCGGTGACCCCCTGGACAGCCGATCAATTCGCGGTTCCCGAGAAAGATGGTGAAACGCGGTTTCACGATCTTGGTTTGAAGGATACCCTGATGCACGGCATCGCCGACCTCGGCTTTCAATACTGCTCACCCATTCAAGCGGTGTCCTTGCCTTATACCTTGCAAGGCCACGATACTATCGGTAAGGCTCAGACGGGTACGGGTAAAACTGCCGCCTTTTTGATTACCATCATTAACGACCTGCTATCCAACCCCATTGCCGAGGAGCGCTTTCTGGGTGAGGCGCGAGCGTTGATTATTGCCCCAACCAGAGAGTTGGTGATGCAGATTGCGGAAGATGCGAAAGATCTTAATAAACACACAGGGCTTAGCGTGGTTACCCTGATTGGTGGAATGGATTACCAGAAACAGCTCAACCGCTTACACGGTGGTTTGGTTGATATCGTAGTTGCGACACCGGGACGCCTGATCGACTTTCAGGGCAGGGGAGACGTGCATCTGGACCATATCGAAATTCTGGTTCTCGATGAGGCCGATCGAATGCTCGATATGGGCTTTATCCCACAGGTTAAACGTATTGTCAGGGCTACTCCACCCAAGGAAAATCGGCAGACACTCTTATACAGTGCTACATTTTCTTCCGACATTATCAGTCTTGCGCAGCAGTGGACCTGTAGCCCCCATGTGGTGGAAATTGAACCTGAACATGTGGCGGCGGACGCAGTCGATCAAAAGGTGTTTATGTGCACCTCGGAGGAGCGTTTTCGCGTGATCAGCAATCTCCTGCGCGGAGACGATGCCGGTACGGTAATTGTCTTCGCCAATAGAAGAGATCAGGTGCGTAAGCTTCATGAGCGACTGCGTCGCGCGGGCTTCAATGCTGGAATCCTTTCTGGAGAAATTCCACAGAACAAGCGCACAAAAACCCTTGAGCTATTCCGTGATAGGAAGATACAGGTCCTGGTGGCGACCGACGTCGCTGGCCGAGGTATTCACGTCGATGGCGTCAGCCATGTAGTGAACTTCAATCTACCCGAGGATCCTGAAGATTATGTGCACCGCATCGGTCGCACGGGTCGTGCAGGTGCGAAGGGTATTTCTATTAGTTTTGCCAGCGAAGATGATGCATTTCTACTGCCGGACATCGAAAAATTGCTAGGTCAAAAATTGAGCTGTGAACATCCTCCGGAAGAACTTCTAAAACATCACTAGCGCCTCGAGTTGGCGCTTGTTGTGTCCCGCAACTCTTTGTGCCAATAAATAGTTGCGCCGCACACGGCAGCTGGAACAACAAAGAAATTTAGAATTGGGATTCCCGACATCAGTGATACCAGGCCGCCGAAACCGAGACTGCTCAGCCGCCTTTCGCGCAACACGCGCTTTACCTCGTTGAATGGAATGGCGTGGTTATCCATGGGATAGTCGCAGTACTGTACGCTCATCATCCACGCTCCAAACGCGAACCACAGCAGTGGTGCGACAAAGCTGAACGGTGGAATAAACGTTAATACAAACACCAGTAACAGCAGCGGTAGATAGTAGAGCAATTTCAATAATTCGCGCGCCAGACTTTTCGGAAAGCCTTTGAGGGCCTGCATAATTCCCTCCAGACCGGCGACCTCTTGTCCGCTTATCAGCTCCTCCGCTTTTTCAGCCAGTAGGGCATTGAATGGCGATGCGATGATTATCGCCATGGCCGTAAAAAAGTAGCCTGATAGCAGCAGTGTTCCCACTGAAATAAGCGGCCACAGTATCCAATTCAGGAAAGCCAGCCATTCCGGTAGGGACGCCATTAGTTGATCCATCCACGCGATCAACTGTTGCAGGCCCAGATAGATCATGATGCCGAATATGAGAATATTGA
>JBLHKV010000202.1:0-7438 GCA_047618115.1 Halieaceae bacterium
TGTCCACAGGGTCCCTCCCAGCGCACAAACTTCCAACCTGGGCGTGGCACGGCCTGATAATTTACAAGGTAGTCGCCCTGGACATCGAGGTCACAGGCCGAGCCTCCGGCAGCGAATTGCTCGTACGTACAGCCGTACCCTGTGCCATTCAGATCGACAATATCACCCTCACCCACAATGGCCAGTGGGTGTTTGCAGGCCTGCAGAAGCAGCAAAATAGCTAAGCTGGTGAGAATCCGCACAAGAGTCCCTTTGTTGAATCTGCCGTCATGTTGAGCACCACGCCAGATAATCCATGCCGTAAATAGTAGCCATATAAGCGATATGGGTAAAGGTCGTATCCACGCTGTCGCTATGATGGTGAAACCAGCCCCTGATATAGCTGGCAGAACCCTCGGCGCAGCGTAAGCAGCGGATAGCTACCCTGTAAATCAGCCCAATAACCCGGTGGGAGCTCCCCACCTTCACCGACAAACACCCAGTGCTCGCGGGCCATTTGCTCGCGCTCCTGGATACCGGGCTCATAGCCGTACTTGGAAATACTCGCCGCCTGGTTTTCAGCCGCCAATCGGGTGCTGAAAAAACCAAGGGATATCCCATTGCGTTGATCGGCGTCCGAAAACACAAAATTATCAAGGGCTTGCTCATCCAATTTACGGTGTGTCGCAAGCGCTTCCTCGGGGTGTGCAAAGGGCCCCAGCGAAACTAAGTAACCGACGATACTGGTGACAAGTACGTCGTCGCGCCTGGCGCTAACTTCATCATTGAGCAGGTGATCCCGGAGATCATCCGCGGCCTCGGGCTCGGCAATCGGCCCGAGCATTTGGCAGAATTCAGCAGCCTCTACTGGCTCGTCGTAAACCCTGTAGAGCCGCACATCAGCCGACTGATCCCAGCTATTCAACCCATTCACAGGATCGCCCAACAGCTCCAGACCCAGGTTCTCAAATTCAGCCCGCTCGATTACCGGCAGTTCGTAGGCCTCGCGACGCGGTGACTCCCACCACCATCGTGCACCGGCAAAATAGATTGCATTTGCCACAATCAGCAAGATCATAATAAAACGCAATTACTTGCCTGTCGCCGCGAGGTCCAGACCATCGAACACCAGATCCGGCGCAAAATCCACAGCACCAGAAAGCAAGCCAGCCACCGCTTCACCATCACCGCCACATACGATGGTGGTATAGGATTCTCCAGACGCGGTTGCTCTGGCCAGAGCCAACTCGATGGAACCTACAATGGCGAGTAGAACTCCATGTCCAACTGCCGTCGCCGTGGAGGTTCCGGGTTCGAGGCTCACCGGGGCGAACCCGTCAAAGCGCACCCGGTCCGTTCCGGCGAGTAACGATCGTTGCATGGTCTGACATCCAGGAATGATGTAACCCCCCCGATGCACACCGTCGGCCGCCACCAGGTCTATAGTCAGCGCGCTGCCGGCATCTACGACGCATACGGGCCCGCCGCTGCGCTTCCAGGCAGCCAGCATCGCCAACCAACGATCCACCCCCATTCGTGTGGGGTCATCGTAACTATTAGTCAATCCATGGGCCTGCGCCGGAGTGCGCGCAAACCACGGCACCACGCCCCAGCGCGTCTGCAGAGCCTCGCTGAGTTCACCCTCAAAAATTTCGCCTGCAACGCTTGAAACCCGCACCGCCGCGGGTTTCGCCTCCGCAAAATTGGCTGCATCGCCGCGCAAGTACCAGCCTCTTATAGCGGCGTCGCCGGTGCCCAGTCGCCACTTGACGCGGGTATTGCCAACATCGATGTCCAGGATCACGACAGCCCCCGTAAACTTACCTCACCGCCGTGGAAAGCTTGCAGACCGTCGGCAGTTTGTAGCTGCAAGGCCCCGCTGTCGTTGACACCCATAGCGACACCCGGCACTTCGTTTTGACCAAGTAGTACCGTCACACTCTGCCCCGCTGCAATGTCCAGCGCTGTCCAACGATCTTTAAAAACAGAAAAACCGAATTGTGAAAATGTCTCCATGGCAGGCAGTAGGTGATCCAGCAGCGCAGCGAGTACCTCATTCCGATTCAGCGCCTCACCACCCGGTAGTGAACGAACATCCACCCACGCCTGATCGATCTGCCGGCCGGCCTCACCAGGCATGGCAATATTCAGCCCCACGCCAATTACCACCGAGCAATTGCCGCTGGCATCGCCGGTCATCTCCAACAAAATACCGCCCAATTTGCGACCGCCTACCAACACATCATTGGGCCATTTCAGTCCACAGCCCTCGATACCCAGTGCCGAAAGGGCCTCTACCATTGCCACCCCAACGGCGAGACTCAGCCCTTCGAGCGCCGCAGCACCCCCGTCGAAATCCCAAACCAATGACAGATAAATATTACTGGCGTAGGGACTTATCCACTTTCGACCTCGCCGACCGCGCCCCGCAGTCTGCTGCTCTGCCACCACCGCGTGCGCGTGAACGGGCCCATTGTTGGCCAGCTTCATGGCGATGGTATTGGTCGAATCAACCGTTTCGTGCAGCTCAATATCAGCCAGCAGCTTGCGGTTAGCGGGTCGCATAGCGTTGACTACCCGGGCCTTGTCGAGTAATTGAACACCACCAGGCAAACGGTAACCCTTGCCCCTGATCGACTCCACGCTCAAGCCCAGAGCATCAAATTTGCCCAACTGCTTCCACACGGCGGTACGGCTGACCCCGAGTACAGCGGCCAACTCTTGTCCCGAGTGATACTCACCGTCGGCGAGTAGATTAAGTAACTCTGTGCTCAAGCGAGCTTACCTTTGTTTGTCATACAACTGGTGATCATAACAAACTACCGAATATCCCGGTTAGTACGTCGAACGATGTATGACTAACGTTTACGTTAACGTCAACTTGGTATACAATACCAACCTCACAAAAAGAAAGAGCCCTATGGGACACACGCATACCATTTCCGAGCTTGCGCGGGAATTCAGTATTACCACCCGCGCCATTCGCTTCTACGAGGAAAAGGGCCTGCTCGCCCCCGAGCGCGAAGGTCAGCACCGTTTATACAGCAGCGGCGATAGAACCGCCTTGAAGCTGGTCTTACGCGGCAAGCGTATTGGCCTGTCGCTAGAAGAAAGCCGGGAAATTATTCATATGTACAACCCGGGTCGGGACAATGCAGATCAGCTGTACCAGTTGAAAGACAAGCTGGATGACAGACGCTCCATGTTAAAAACCCAACTCAAAGACATTAAGGCCATGCTGCTCGAACTCGAAAACGTCGAGTCACTCTGCGATAACGCACTACAAGAATTAGCCTTGGCCGACGCCGCCAATCAGTGAATCTGGAGAGAATATGAATACCCCCTACCCCACACTTAACTTTGGCCTTGGCGAAGATGTCGACATGCTCAGAGACCTCGTCTATCAATTCTCGCAGGCCGAGCTTGCACCCCGCGCCGCACAGATCGATCTGGACAACGAGTTTCCCGCCGATATGTGGCGCAAGTTCGGCGACCTTGGTTTGCTGGGCATGACGGTAGGAGAGGCCTACGGTGGCACCAATATGGGCTACCTGGCCCACACCGTAGCAATGGAGGAGATAAGCCGTGCCTCGGCCTCGGTCGGACTCTCCTACGGCGCGCACTCCAACCTTTGCGTTAACCAGATACACAAAAACGGCACCGAGGAGCAAAAACTCAGGTATTTGCCAAAACTGTGCAGCGGCGAACACGTGGGCGCGCTTGCCATGTCGGAACCAAACGCCGGCTCAGACGTTGTCAGCATGAAGCTTCGGGCCGATAAGCAGGGCGATCACTACATTCTCAACGGCACCAAGATGTGGATCACCAACGCGCCCAATGCCAATACCTTTGTGGTCTATGCCAAAACCGACCCCGCGGCAGGTAGTCGAGGAATCACGGCATTCATTGTCGAGCACGACTATCCCGGTTTTTCCCGCAGCCCAAAGCTCGATAAGCTCGGCATGCGCGGTTCAAACACCAGCGAACTGGTGTTTGAACATTGCGCGGTGCCTGCGGAAAATATACTTGGCGAAGAGAACCGTGGAGTAAAGGTTTTGATGTCGGGCCTGGACTTCGAGCGCACCGTGTTGTCCGGTGGACCGGTGGGTATTATGCAGGCCTGTCTGGACCTCGTGCTTCCCTACCTGCACGACCGTAAGCAATTTGGCCAGAGCATCGGGGAGTTTCAGTTGATGCAGGGTAAGGTTGCCGATATGTATACCGAAATGAACGCCAGCCGCGCCTATTTGTACGCGGTGGCGAAGGCCTGCGACCGCGGTCAGGAAAGCCGCAAAGACGCCGCGGCCGTTATTTTGTACACCGCCGAACGCGCTACCCAAATGGCACTGCAGGCGATTCAATCGCTGGGCGGCACCGGCTACACCAATGAGTGCCCCGCCGGTCGCTTGCTGCGCGACGCCAAACTCTACGAAATCGGCGCGGGCACCTCGGAAATTCGGCGCATGTTGATTGGTCGCGAATTATTCGGCGAAACCGCCTAGTCGGCAACGGAGCTTTAGCCATGACTATCCTCAAATCCAGTATTAATACACGCAGTGCGGAGTTCGCAGCCAACGCCGAGCACATGCAGTCACAGGTCGACGACCTCAATCAGAAGATCGCGGATATCAAGCTCGGCGGTGGCACAAAGTACCGGGAACGGCACATCGCGAGAGGTAAATTACTGCCGCACGACCGCGTCAACGCCCTTCTCGATCCCGGTACGCCCTTTCTGGAATTTTCACAGCTGGCCGCCATGGACGTCTACTCAGATAACGTTCCCGGCGCTGGCATCATTACCGGCATTGGGCGTGTCAGCGGCCAGGAATGTGTAATTATTGCCAACGACGCCACAGTTAAAGGTGGCACCTATTACCCGCTCACGGTGAAAAAGCAGATCCGAGCCCAGACAATTGCACAGGAAAATAACCTGCCATGCATCTATCTGGTCGATTCCGGCGGTGCCAACCTGCCGCAACAAGATGAGGTATTCCCCGATCGACTGCACTTCGGCCGCAGTTTTTTCAATCAGGCCAATATGTCAGCTCAGGGCATTCCACAAATTGCGGTGGTGATGGGCTCTTGCACTGCGGGCGGCGCCTATGTTCCCGCCATGGCCGACGAGTCGATCATTGTGAAGGAGCAAGGCACTATTTTCCTGGCTGGACCTCCGTTAGTGAAGGCCGCGACGGGTGAGGTTGTATCTGCTGAAGAGCTCGGTGGAGCGGATGTCCACTGCCGCACATCCGGCGTCGCCGATCACTATGCACAAAATGATCACCATGCATTGGAACTCGCCCGCCGCGCCGTGAGTCGCTTGAACCGGGTCAAACGGCTGTCCATCGATGTTGCTGAGCCCCAGGCGCCGCTGTTTGATCAAAAGGACGTGTACGGCATCGTGCCTAAAGATTCACGCCAGCCCTACGATGTCAGGGAAATTATTGCCCGCATCGTCGACGGTTCCGATTTCGAGGAGTTCAAGGCCCTGTTCGGCACGACCCTCGTTTGCGGTTTTGCCAGAATATTTGGCTACCCCGTGGGTATTCTCGGCAACAACGGCATTTTATTCAGCGAATCTGCGCAAAAAGGCGCGCACTTTATCGAGCTGTGTGCGCAGCGCAAAATCCCACTGGTGTTTCTGCAAAACATTATGGGGTTTATGGTCGGCAAGCAATATGAAGCTGGGGGTATTGCCAAGAATGGCGCAAAGATGGTGACCGCGGTGGCCTGCGCCCAGGTACCCAAATTTACTGTGCTTATTGGCGGATCCTTCGGGGCCGGCAACTATGGTATGTGTGGTCGATCCTACGATCCACGCTTTCTATTCATGTGGCCCAATGCGCGAATCTCGGTAATGGGCGGTGAACAGGCGGCGGGCGTTATGGCACAGATTAAACGCGATAAAATTGAAGGGGCCGGCGATAGCTGGAGTAAGGAGGACGAGGACGATTTCAAGCAACCCATTCTCGACACCTACGAACACCAGGGTCACCCCTACTTCGCCTCTGCACGCATTTGGGACGATGGCGTTATCGACCCGGCAGAAACCCGTATGGTGCTGGGACTATCACTCTCCGCGTCTCTCAACCGGGAAATTGAGGACACCAAATTTGGTGTCTTTAGAATGTGAGCCAGGAAAAATCATGAACAACAAAACACTTTCCGTGAGCCAGGAACAGGTAGGAGTCGTCTCTATCTGCCTCAACCGGCCTGAAATTCACAACGCCTTCGACGACGTGTTGATTGCCGACATCAGCCGCGAGTTGGCGATAATAGCCGAAGATAAAACGGTGCGGGTTGTCATCTTGCGCTCCGCGGGTAAAAGCTTTTCCGCCGGCGCCGATCTCAGCTGGATGCAACGCATGGCCGGCTACAGTTACGAGGCCAATCTCGCCGATGCCGAGGCGCTGGCAGCGATGCTCAATCAACTCAATAGCCTGCCGCAGATCACGATTGCGCGCGTCCAGGGTGCGGCCTTCGGCGGCGCGGTCGGGCTGGCAGCGTGCTGTGACATTGTGATCGCCAGCGAGCGTGCCAGTTTCTGTCTGTCCGAGGTCAAGCTGGGTTTGTTGCCGGCGACAATTTCTCCCTATATCAGTGCGGCAATCGGTCCCAGGGCCTGCCGGCGCTATTTTGCCAGCGGCGAACGCTTCACCGCTGAGCGAGCCCAGGAACTGGGTCTGGTTAGCGAGATGGTCTCCGCAGAGGATTTGGATCAACACATCTTTAACCTGGCAGATCTATTGCTGAAAAATGGCCCGGAAGCCATTGTCCAGGCCAAGCAACTTGCCTTCACCGTGGCGGACCGGGCAATCGACGCTGAATTAGTGGCCGAGACCAGCGCCTTGATTGCCAACGTCCGGGTCTCGCCGGAGGGCCAAGAGGGCTTATCGGCCTTTTTAGAAAAACGTGCGCCAGACTGGCAACAATAGGAGTAAGCGAGCACATGTCCCTGTTTAGAAAAATTCTTATTGCGAATCGCGGCGAAATAGCCTGTCGGGTCATCAAAACCGCTCACGCCATGGGCATTAAAACCGTAGCCGTGTATTCGGATGCAGATCGCGATGCTCTGCACGTGGCCATGGCCGGCGAGGCAGTACATATCGGCGCCGCACCCGCCCGGGAATCTTACTTATTGGGCGATCGCATATTGGCGGCGGCAAAAAAAACCGGCGCCGAAGCCATCCACCCCGGTTATGGATTTCTTAGCGAAAACGCTGGATTCGCCAGAGACTGCAGCGCCGCGGGTATATGTTTTATAGGGCCACCGGTAGCAGCCATCGAGGCCATGGGATCAAAGTCTGCCGCCAAACAAATTATGGAATCCGCCGGCGTGCCGCTGGTGCCCGGCTACCACGGCGACGACCAAAGTCCGGACACGCTGCGAGCGGCTGCCAACGCTATGGGCTACCCGGTACTGCTAAAAGCAACGGCTGGCGGTGGCGGCAAGGGTATGCGT
>JBLHKV010000203.1:0-7427 GCA_047618115.1 Halieaceae bacterium
GGTTACCGGTGAACTTGACCGTTACTACAACGACAATTAACAGCGATGTAACGATGGCGATTACTTTACAATATGACACAAGCTTCACAGCTCTCTATACCCCTTTCAGTTTGACGTTAATACTAGGTCACTGGCTCTTTGCTAAATTTTGACGCACCCCGTAAAAGCCTCCCCAGAACAATGAGACCGTGTGGGACACCACATCGTCGACACTGACGTCGGGATTCTCCCGCCACCAGCTCCCAATCTGGAAGCAGGCCCCAAGTAAGGCGCTGGCGAAAATCGGTGCCGAGGTGGGTCCCACATCGTTGGTAGCTCGAACCTTCATGATGACGGAGGTGATTTCTGCACCTAAATTGGCCAGCATCTCTGCGAGACCAGAATTGGACTGCCCCAGCGGTACATCGTGAGTAAGAACCCGGTGTCCCGCCCTATTCTCGTTCATATCGGTAAAAAACACGCGCAGTGCACGTTCCAGCAATTCCTCAGGCTCCCCCGGCAGCGCCAGTGACTGGCTGACAACTGCAGTGAGTCTCACTATTTCTCGGTCCACGACGGCTTCGAACAAACCTTCCTTGTCTCCGAAATGGCTATAGAGGATAGGGCGCGAGACCCCAGCCTGCTCCGCAATTTGTTCAAGCGCGGTGGCATCGAATCCATGCTCTGCAAAAACATCTCGCGCTACATTTAGCAATTGCTGCCGCCTTTCAGATCGCGGAAGGCGGGCTTTACTGCCTTTGATTGACATTAAAATCCTTAATAAACAATATCTTAAGTTCTAGAAACGCGTTGTGTAGCGCACATGATATTACACCATTGTAAGTTACACAAATGTAAGTTACACTTGCGAAACAAATTGAGAGGATAAAGCCATGACAGTACCAGCAGCCAGCCAACACAGTGTTCAACCTCGACAGTGGCGTGCGGCTTTTCGCGCGCTGAAGGAGCTCAGGAAAAACAATGACGACACGACGCAGGTGTTTAAAATTATTGATGCTCTCCGGGGCGACTCGGACCACCGTAATACTGGGCGCATGCGGCTATCCGAAACTGGCCAACGCATACTGACCGAGCGACTCAGTTTGATTGAGGTGTTGTCTAAGCGGGAAGAATTGCGCACCCTGCCCGCCGGTAGCCTGGGTCGTGTGTACCTGGATTTCATGGAAAAGGAGGGCTTATCAGCGGATGGTCTTGCCGCTGCATCCGTTGTAGGGAGTCAGTACGAACGCGGCAACACTGACGTGGAAACGTTCTCAAACTGGGCTCGTGACAGTCATGATCTGTGGCACGTATTAAGCGGCTATGGCCGCGACCCTCTAGGTGAGCTGTGCTTGTTAGGTGTGTTGTATAGTCAGGTTCGAAATATGGGCACGGGCTTTATGGCTTTGCTTACACTACCAACAGTTGCGAAAGCCTATCCGGGCGCGCCCTCCTTCAGAGCAGTACTGCAGGGCTTTGTTACCGGTTATCGAGCTAACTGGTTGGTCGACCAGGACTGGCAAGCGTTACTGCCACTGCCGCTGGAGCAGGTTCGAGCCGATTTGAAGATTGCGAAGCCAAGTTACTACCAACGCAGTTTGCGCTTGTTTGATGCGGCCGCATCCAATAGTGAGGCGATGGTCGCACAAGTTGCCGGGGCCTAATCGGACTGACGACTGAACCGCGGTAGATACTGCAAATGTCCATGCTACTTGTGCTCTGGAGTCTGAGGCTCCGCCAGGCGAATACCATCCTTTTCAATAGTAATCAGACGCGCTTTATACAAGCCGCCTATAGCCTTCTTAAATGACTTTTTGCTCATACCAAACAGGCGTGAAATTAACTCGGGGGCAGATTTATCATGCACCGCCGCAAAACCATTCTGCTGCCTCAGGTGGCCGAGAATAGCCCGGCTATATTTGTCTCGTACTTCCTGGCCACCCTGTAGCGTTAAATCAATCTTGCCATCGGACCGCACATTTTTTATGTAGCCCTTGATCGATTGGCCAAAACTGAGTCGCTGAAATACCTCATCCTTGTACAACACACCCCAGTGGCTGTGGTTGATAATCGCCTTATAGCCCAGCTCCGTGCTATTGGCGACAATCAAGTCGACTGCCTGTTGGGGGTTGTATGTCTGTGGTGCTTCTTCCTCTACAAAGCGATCAATTGTTGAAGACGCCACAATCCGGCCGTCGGCCTGGTTAATATAGAGATAAACCAGGTAGGAATGCCCCGCGTGCATGGGCCGGTGTTGTTCGGCAAAGGGGACCAATAAATCTTTGTCCAGGCCCCAGTCTAAAAAGGCACCAAAGTCGTTTATATCAGTCACCTGCAGATAGGCATACTCACCCACCTTCGCTTTAGGCCGCTGTGTGGTGGCAATCAGTCGATCTTCACTGTCAAAATACAGAAATACCGTAACGCGATCTCCCACGGCCGCTCCCTCTGGCACGTACCGCCGGGGCAACAACACCTCGCCCAGATTTTCGGCATCCAAATAAACGCCAAAGTCGACAATATTCACCACTGTTAATTCATGTGTCTGGCCAACGCTAATCATAGTGCTCTCGATGATGATGATTACGAACTACTCTATTCTGACCAGTAGTATATAGGATAGGGGTGGCGGTGCGGTCGACGTGAAGGCCCAGTCGGGCGATTGAACCCCCAGCTAGAACTGTTATACAGACATTGCTGCTTTGATCTTCAACACTTGATCTTTTCCATGCTCGGATCGTAGAGTGGTTTCAACGATGCCTGCGCTTTGAACTTCTCCGCTGCTATATCGACTTCCCAATCTCCCGCATCGATAACTTTCGCCGACAGCGGCTCTTTAGTGCGGCAAAAGCCGATCCCCACGGCACCACCCAAGGTATGCCCATACGCGCCTATCTGCATAAGACCAACCTCCTCTCCATCGAGATAGATTAACTCGCCACCATACAACAGTGGTTCCGGGTCTTTCAGGAGAAATTGCAACATTCGATTGCAGGGGATTCCTTTATCTTTAATCGCCGCCAGAGCATCACGACCGATGAAGCCCCCCTCCTTGTCCAGCTTTACCGCAAACCCCAATCCCGCTTCAATGGGATTATCGGTATTGTCGACATCGACACCAAAATCACGGTACGCTTTTTCCAACCGCAGCGAGCTAAGCGTCTGCAGGCCTGCATTGCGCAAACCGAATTCCCGACCCGCCTCCATTAGTAAATCATAAACCTGCACGGCCTGCGTGCAAGGTGTGTGAAGCTCCCAACCCAGCTCTCCCACATAGGTGACGCGGATCGCGAGCACCATAGAATACCCTACGTCTATTTCCTGGGCTGTCAGGTAGGGAAACGCTTCATGACTCATGTCGACGGAAGTGACTTTTTGCATCAAATCACGAGCTTTAGGGCCGTGTATATTAATTTGGGTGGTGCCAGAAGTGGTATCTAAAATGGTGACAAACTCGCCTTTCAATATGTGCCTGCGCATGCGCATCGCGGTGTGTCCAGGAGCATTTTCACCACAGACAACCAGAAACTTCTCGGCTTCCAATCGTGTCACGGTCAAATCACCCTCGAATCCGCCGGCCTCATTGACCCACTGCGTATATACAATGCGACCCACATCGACATTGACTTCATTACAACTGAGACGACTCATGAGCGCGCAGACATCGGGACCCTGTACAATAAATTTGGACATCATGGACATGTCCATGATTATCACATCTTCCCGCGCGGCCCTATGCTCTTCGGCATGCCACTCAAACCAGTTCTGGCGAAACCAACTGTATTTTTCAATCTTAGCCTGCACTGGCGTGGGCGCGAACCAATCGGTCATTTCCCAGCCATGACCCTCACTAAAAAACGCGCCCGCTGCCTTGAGACGATCATGAAGAACTGAGCGATAAACATTACGCGCCGTTTTCGGACCGTCATTGTGAAAGTGTTGACCAAACAGCCGCCCCAATAATTCGGGCGTTCGATCGCGGCGGAAGGCCCGCGTACCCTTGGATTTTGAGAATCGATTAACGTTGATACCCGTTACATCCACCGGCGGCAAGCCATCCACTATCCAGTGGGCCAGAACGTTACCGATACCGCCACCACTTAAAATACCCAGAGAATTTAGCCCCGCCGCAACAAAACAGTTACGCACCTCAGGCGTTTCACCGACCAGTGGCGCCAGATCCGGCGTGAAACTTTCCGGGCCACAAAAGAATTTCTTCACGCCGATATCAATAATGGAGGGCACCCTCGAATAGGCTTTTTCGATATGTGGCATCATGCGATCCCAATTCGGTTCGATTTCACCAAACGAAAAATTTTCCGGGATATGCTCTAGGTTCCAAACCACACCTTGAGGTTCGAAGAGGCCCAGCATCATGCCCCCACCTTCCTCCCGGTAATAGCAATACGTCGAGGGATCTTCCAGTACGGGTAAATCCTTGCGGATACCCTCAATCTCGTCCGTTATCAGGTAGTAGTGTTCAGCGGCTTGAAGTGGCAGGTTAATGCCTGCTTTCGCGCCAATCTGGCGGGACCACATTCCGCAACAGATGACTACGTTCTCGGCGATGATCGTTTCACCGGTAGAAAGCCTTACCCCAGTAGCGGTGCCATTCTCAACTAATATCTCGGTGACCGTGACCCCCTCAAAAATCTGGGCACCACCCATGCGTGCACCTTTGGCGATAGACATGGTCAGATCGACGGGATTAGCTCTACCGTCCTCAGGAATGTAAAAGGCGGCCATCACATTACTAAGGTCACCAACTGGAAACAGCTCCGCCGCTTCCTTAACAGAAATTTCATGCATATTTATCCCATTTCTGCGCATAAATGGGGCAATCCGGCGCATCTCATGAACCCGTTCTTGATTGGTCGCGACTTGTATATATCCAACCTGTTGGAAACCGGTTGAGAGACCAGTTTCCTTTTCTAAATTCGCACAAAGATCGCGAGAGTGCGTATAAATCTCGCAGTCTGCTTCGGAGGTCAGTACACCCGCAACGATAAGGCCTGCCGCATGCCACGTTGTGCCAGCGGTCAAATTGCTCTGTTCCAATACGACCACATCTTTCATGCCCAGCTTGGTTAGATGATAGGCTGTGTTACAGCCAATAGAGCCGCCGCCGATAATGACAGTTTGGGCATGCGTGGGTAGTGAATTTCCCATGACGGTCAATCTCCTCGTTTCCTGGGGTGAGGGCTTCCATACGCAGATTTGCACATTGGGGAATGCCACCACAACGACAAAAAATAACTATTCTGCATGATAAAATACAGATAGAAAACCAAACAACTGATTTCCCCGATAGGAGCGCTTCAATGGTACGCACAGGTTCGAAACCATCCGATCGGAATCTTGGCATGAACCAACCTATCTCGCGCCGCGATATGCTGCACGGGATGGGAGCGATTACGGCCGGCTCGCTGCTGCCCGATACTTTGCTCGCCGAGCAGTTGCGAGAGGCGCAGAACGGCAGCGTGTACCCGCCAATACTCTCTGGTATTCGCGGCAACCATGCCGGCTCCTTTGAAGTAGCCCATCAACTCGGCCGCGCCGGACGCACCGACTGGGGTAAGGTCCAGCACCCCGACCCGGGAGCATACGATCTTGTTGTTGTGGGCGGTGGTATCAGTGGTCTTTCCTCCGCACACTTTTTCCGCAAGGAGAATCCGAACGCGCGAATTTTAATTCTCGATAACCACGATGACTTTGGCGGCCACGCCAAACGCAATGAGTTTGAGGCAGATGGGCGGACCGTGATCGGGTACGGAGGCAGCCAGACCCTGTCGGCCCCGTCCGGTTTCAGTGACATCGTAAACGAACTTTTGGATGACCTTGGTGTTGACACCAAACGGTTTGAGAAGGCCTATGACCAGGGGTTTTACAAACGCCACGGGCTCGGGGCTGGTATCCATTTCAACAAGGAAGCGTGGGGCGTCGATCGAACCGTACCGTTCGGCCTGGGATTCTTTCAGGATTATTTGGCCATGGCGAAGTCTCCCCTGACAGCAGAAGAGGCAGTGGAAAAAATACCAATTTCCGATGCAGCCAGACGGGAATTGCTGCATTTGCTGACAACGGATGAAGATCAGATACCGCACATACACGGCGAGGCAAAGTGGGACTATCTCAGTAGCATTAGTTATCGCGAGTTTTTGAGCAGGCATCTGGGGATTACCGAGCCCGAAGTTTTTGCCCTACTGCAAGATCTGCCGATTGATCTGGGTGTTGGTATCGAGGCCGCTCCCGCTTCAATGGTTCTTGACTACATCGGTATGCCTGGCTGGGACGCCGCCGGATTGCCGGAATACGATGAGGATGACGAACCCTACATCCATCACTTTCCCGACGGCAATGCTTCAATAGCCCGCTTACTGGTCCGTTCAATGATTCCGTCGGTGGCGCCAGGTAGCACCATGGAAGACGTCGTCACGGCGCAGTTTGATTATGCGAGGCTCGACCAGCCAAATGCACCAGTACGCGTGCGACTCAATAGTACCGTCACACTCGTTGAACACGTTGGCGATGCGCTATCGGCCACACAGGTTTCGGTGTCCTACGTGCGTGATGGTCAGGCTTACAGGGTGATGGCGCGGGGTTGTGTGCTAGCCTGCAATAATTCAATCATTCCCTACCTGTGCCCAACGCTCCCGACCTCTCAACGCGAGGCGCTGGCCAACCAGGTAAAGAGCCCGATCCTGTACACCAACGTACTTTTGCGCAACTGGCAGGCGTGGAAGAAAATGGGTATCGGTGCCATTTTATCTCCGGGTTCCTACCACATTACCGCAAATCTCGATTTCCCCGTCAGCCTGGGAGATTACACGTTCTCAGGAGGGCCTGACGAGCCGATCGTGGTGCACATGGAACGCTTCCCGCATGTGAACAATCAGGGCTTATCGAAGCAAGAGCAATTTCGACTGGGGAGGCAAGAGCTTTTGTCTACACCGTTTGCAACCATTGAACGTGAAGTTCGCGCTCAATTGCTAAGTATGCTCGGCGAGGCAGGATTCGATCCAGCCAGGGATATCACCAGCATAACCGTGAACCGTTGGGCCCATGGTTATGCGTATGGATATTCCCCGTTGTTCGATACTGTCTATGCAGATCGAGACGACGCACGTTACCCTCATATGCGCGCTCGTAAACCCTTCGGTCGCATAACTATCGCCAATGCCGACTCGGCTGCAAGCGCGATGCTTCAGGCTGCGGTAGAACAAGCTCACCGCGCGATAACTGAACTCGTGAGCGTCTACTAAACGCCTGGGGATCGGTGACTACCAACGGTGTTGATGGACCGAATTGATGTATCCTTTAGTATTCTCGCGCTAATACTAATAATGAGCCGAAAGATGAGCGACCTTCCTAGTACCCCGAGGCATAAACTAATGCGATTCCGTGAACGGCTCAAGCCAGCCCACAGCATCAATTTTTGCATGCTTACC
>JBLHKV010000204.1:0-7352 GCA_047618115.1 Halieaceae bacterium
TTTTAAGTAACTACCCACCCTGCCACTGCCCGCTATTTTTTTAAGTGTTGACACTCATTTCCGCGGTAGGTGCTTTTTGAGTTTCAGAAAAGGTAGCTCTATTAGCTGATAGCAAATGAAGGACACCAATACGGTCGCGGCAAATGCGGCGAGAGGGAATAGAATGGCTTCGGTAGTCCCTGGTGTTATCTCCAAACCCATTTTGAATTTAACAAAAGCTGCAAGGTAAACATTTATTGGCACGTGCGTAAGATAGATCGAGTAGGAAAGCTTGCCCATCAGCGCAGTAAACTCATTGATGGCAATCCAGCTACCGTAAGGACGACAGAGAAACCCCAGTAGCACTAGAGTCCAGCAAGCTGACTCATAGACGTGCCATACGTGCCAGCTACGCTCGGAGACCCTATCGCCCATTTGCGCAGAAGCTTGTAGTAAGAACGCCAAAGACACTATGGCAATCACCAGGCAAGCAGCACCGAGAGCTCGCAGCTTATCTTGACTCCTCAACTTTTGAAATGGAGCCCTGACATATAAAAATGCAGCGGCAATACCAAAAGCAAAAGCCGGAAGTCGTCCGAATAAAGATTTGGTCTTGGTCCAATAATAGGGCTGACCGACGTTGCCTGGATTAGCAATAACGTAATGGTAGTAGGCGAGCATCCACACCATACATAGCAGGAACAATATCAGCATGCCACGTCTCGTTCGGCACAGCATCATGACCAGAGGTAGCAACAGGTAAAACTGTACTTCTGTAGACAGTGTCCACCAGACTACGCTGTAGGGGAAGAGATCAAAACCGACAAACATAAATCCAAGAGCCTGGACAGTTGTGGCTAGATCACCCTTTGCATAAAACGCCACTAGCACGGCCAAATAATACAAAGGAATAATACGAAGCGCCCGAGAGAAGAAATAGTCTCTTATTGAAGGGTGGTGCCCAGACTCCAATCCGGCAACAAAAGGTAGCGAGAGTAGAAAGCCGCTGAGAACAAAAAATAGTGTCACGCCGGTATGTCCACTGACGATAAAACTCATGGCCAGGGACGGGTCGTCTGGAGCCCCGCCAAACCATATACCGAAACAATGAAACAAAAATACCAGCAGAATCGCTATGCCACGAACCGACTCCAGCTCATAAATATATTTTTTTTCGTCGCGGACACCGCTTTTGAAATCAATCCACTTCAATAGTAGCTTACCTGTGTCTATCGAAAATTACTGCTGCTCCGCTACGCTATAAAAGCCGGACTTTGAATCATAGCAGATGGCCATCAGCCTGACATCATGGTCTGGATGCGGCTGGCCTACTAACCGGCGACAATAATTATCGGCGGATAAATACCATGCTTCGGAACTGATAGTCGACTATCATATTGGCTCTGGATACTACCTTGAAATAACACTGGAGATGGACCCGAACCATGTCCGCCAATAAGCCTTCAAAAATTTGCCCACAAATTGGCATCGTAATCCCCTGCTTTAATGAGGCGCAGACCCTTCCCATTACCATGGAAAAGCTGGGTTGCGAGTTGTCTGCGCTAATAAGCCAGGGACTCGTCGCTCCCGACTCGCAAATATATTTTGTGGACGATGGCAGCTCTGACACTAGCTGGGAGCTCATCCACGGCTTCATAGAGAAAGGACTCCCCGTTGTAGGCATCAAATTGACCCGAAATTACGGCCACCAACACGCTCTATTGGCAGGTTTGATGGAAGCCCGTGGGGATGCTCTGATATCGATGGATGCAGACTTACAAGACGAAATTTCATTGATCAATGAAATGTTGGCTGCATTCTCCAGAGGCTGCGAAATCGTATATGCAGTGCGCCGGGATCGTTCTTCCGACAGTCGGTTCAAACGCTGGACTGCACAACTACACTATTGGTTAATGGAGAAGATGGGCGTGGAGACCGTGGCCAACCATGCTGACTACCGACTCATGAGTCGTCGCGCAGTTAAGCTGCTAAGCCAATATCGTGAAACTAACCTCTATCTTCGCGGTATTATTCCACACCTTGGCTTGCGCACAGCCGAAGTTTTCTTCGATCGAAATGAACGCGCCGCCGGACACACCAAGTACACCTTCTGGGCAATGTTCAATTTGGCCATCAAGGGAATCACTTCATTTTCGGTTGCTCCCCTGCGGTTTATCTCCATCATGGGTTTTTTAATTTTCACCCTATCGCTGATTTTAGGCGGCTGGGTACTCTTCGCAGTGATTCTCGGTGACGGTACAGTACCGGGCTGGGCCTCTACCGTACTCCCCATGTATCTTTTGGGAGGCTTTCAATTACTGGCTATCGGTATAGTCGGCGAATATCTCGGTAAATCCTACATGGAAGTAAAGCGCAGACCGCTATATCTGGTGGAGGAAATTCTCGGCGATAGTGAAGACTAAAAGATGAAATATGGTCTTTATCTCGGTGTTTGATGCTATTTAATTCAACTGCGTTCTTGTTCGCGTTCCTGCCGGTGGTATTAGTCGGGTTCCTCGCCTTACAGCGACTGGGACACACTACGGCTATCATGGTGTGGTTAACGCTCTGTTCGCTATTTTTTTACGGCTGGTGGAACCCGGTTTATCTGTTGCTGATCCTGTTTTCCGCCGCGGTCAACTTCTCCCTCGCCCGAGTGATGACCAAGCACCATGAAACGGGTTTCTCGTGGGTTCTGGCTGCCGGTGTAAGTTTTAACCTGGGATTGCTGGCTTACTTTAAATACGTTAATTTTTTCCTGGAAAATGCCCGAGTACTATTGGGTGGTGACTATAACTTCACCCACATTGTGCTTCCTTTGGCTATTTCATTTTACACATTCCAGCAGATAACCTACCTGGTAGACACACGGAAGGGACTCACTAAGGACCATAGTATTCTCGAGTATCTACTCTTCGTCAGTTTTTTCCCGCAATTGATAGCCGGCCCCATCGTTCACCACAGTGAGATGCTCAGCCAATTTAAGAGCCTCGGCATTAGTCGCGGTACTGCACGAAATCTGGCCATTGGCTTGTCAATTCTAGCAATCGGACTATTCAAAAAAGTGGTGATAGCAGACGGACTGGCACAGTACGCAACGCCTGTATTCACCATGGCAGCAGCCGGCGCAACTTTGTCTACCCTCGACGTGCTCGCCGGTAGCTTCAGCTACGCGTTTCAACTCTACTTCGATTTCTCTGGCTACAGTGATATGGCGATTGGTCTGGCTTGTCTATTCGGTCTCAAACTGCCCGTGAATTTCTATTCACCGTTTCGCGCACAAAATATCAGTGACTTCTGGCGTACCTGGCACGCCAGCTTATCGCGGTTTCTGCGCGATTACGTCTATACGCCGCTTGGCGGTTTCTTATGCAGCCCGAGTCGACAACGATTTAACCTGTTCTGCACCATGTTTGTCGGTGGCATATGGCACGGCGCAGGGTGGACCTTTGTGGTTTACGGTGTATTGCACGGATGCTACGTGGTTATCCATCAGTTGTGGCGAGTCAAAGTATCCGGGCCTCTGGAGCTGGTGGGCAACCGGCATTATCAATTCACAGCCCAGATATTGACGTTCCTGGTGGTGGTGATGAGTTTGATCGTTTTTCGATCGGACTCTATGACGACCGCGGTACACATATTCAGCTGCCTGACCGACATCAATGGTGTGGTCTTCGAAGCTGATTATATGGCTGCCATACAGCGCTCGGGTCTATTCAGAATCGTGTCCACACTGCCACTGACCGTTACGCCGGCCTGGTTTGTCGCGAACGTATTGTGGCTGTCCCTGGCAGCCTGCTGGATTCTACCCAACACTCAACAGCTTTTTGCAGCACAACAAGTCACCCTGCAGAAAACCAAGATGGGCAGGCCTGCGGTACTCCGTCTGGAATGGCGTAACAGCCCCGCCTGGATGGCCTTCACGGCGTTACTTATCACCGTGTCTTTTATGAACCTGAATTCTGTTAGCGAGTTCTTATACTTCCAATTCTAGGCAAGGCGTGTTCCGGCGACAATGCCATACTGCAGAATGCCCCGTTGCCAGAAGTCACTCAACACATCGCAGGCCAGTAAAAACTCTCTACAGGCGGATGGGCCAAGCAAGTCAGTTACCTGGTCTGTGTGATCCAGCGCATTGCTGCGCCAGTGGTCGAAGGTAGGAAATGTTTCTGCCGAAATATTACGGTAGTGATCAACCGCGATTCCTCGCGACTTCAACCCCTCCCGATAGAATGACAGAGTTTCCATCCTGGCCTGACCAAATACATCGCGCAGCAATAAAAACTCATCACGATTGGCGATCACATCCTCCAGCGACAGTTTTTTCCCGAGAACAATATCGCACAAAACAAAACGACCGCCGGGCTTTAGAACCCGGGAACACTCGCTAAGTAAAGCTGACTTGTCACTCATTAAATGTGAAGATTCCATGACCCATACCAAGTCATAGCTTTGATCCGGAAAACACATTGCCATGCCATCTGCGACAACAAAATCGGTACGATGCACAAGGCCAAGAGCTGTAGACCTGTCCCTCGCGCTATCTATACAGACCTGGCTGGGGGTAATGCCGGTAACATGCAATTCTGCCTCATCCGCAAGCCGACATGCAGTCTTGCCAGTACCACAACCGACATCGAGCACGGCATAACCTCGCGCTGGTTTGGCCAGACCCAGCATTTGATCGGTTAGTGCATCGGTTGCTGTCGATAACGATAACGATGGCGAGGAAACCGGGAAGTAACCATAGTGAAGATCCTCCCCCAGCAGATAGCGCCACGCGTCTACAACATTATCGTAATGACGGGTCGGGCTGCTGTGGTTATGGGCGCTGCTGCTGGGCATCAATACCAACCTGTGATTATGCTGATCAGCAACTGACGCCGCCATCGACGACGAGCACTTGACCTGTTATGAACCCGGCCTGGTCACTGGCAACAAAGGCCACCAACGCGGCAACGTCTGCAGGGGTTCCAAGCCGTCCCAGCGGGGTGCGATCAATAATTTTCTTGGTTTGCTTGTCGTTGAGCTCGTCTGTCATTTCAGTGGTGAGGTATCCCGGTGCAACAGAATTGACCGTAATACTGCGGCTTCCCAATTCCCGAGCGAGCGATCGGGTAAATCCATCCATAGCTGCCTTACTCGCGCTGTACACAGACAGTCCGCGATACCCGGACAGACCAACAATCGATGAGATATTTATGATCCTTCCCCAACCCAAACTGAGCATTGGACGCGTGACCAGTCGAGTTAGGTACAAAGCGCCTTTGAGGTTAACTTCTATCAGGTCATCGATGGCTTCATCACTGGTTAAGGCCAACACACTCGTATGGGCAATACCGGCGTTATTCACCAGGATATCCACCTCGCCAAAGACTTCCTGGACTCTCTTCAGGTAGGCTTTACACGCGGGCCTATCAATCAGGCTAAGCTCCTCAAAGTAAAAGTTCTCCGGGTACGCTACGCGCCAGCTTTCTACCTGGGAAGTCTCGCCACGGCTGAAGCTGGCGACTCTGTACCCGAGCTGCAGAAAATGATCGACTATAGCCGCACCCAAGCCACGAGCACCACCGCTTACCAATACCGTCTTCACTCGACCAATAGCCCCCTACCGCCTGGAAAGTTTATTGTTAACAGTATCCAGTATAGCAACGAAGTTAATGCTTCGTGGCCTACTGTGCCTGGGTAATTGTTGGGATATCTCGCGGATTGAATTCTCAACACTTTCGCTATCAGCTCCCTCATGTAAGACTACATCGACAGCGACAATTTCACCGACTACTGGATTGGCCTGCCCGTAGACCCGGATTAACTTGATGTCCGCAATCTCGTTGAGCAGTGACTCCACCTCCAACGGATAAACCTTCACACCGCCAACATTTATTACCTCAGACCTGCGGCCACGAAATTGGATGCGGTCACCCTCTATCGCGACGAGGTCCCCGGTCCGGCGCCAATCGCGCTGCCCAACGGTTCCAATAACGGGCTCGGACTCAAGATAAGACACCATGCCATGCAAGGTACGCACCTGTAGCTCACCCTCTTCAATTTTAAACTGCACAGCTGCATCGGATGGCCGCGACAGGATGGATACCGGTAGCCCTGGATTCATATCGTCCACAGATACGCAGGAACCGGCTTCAGTTGACGCATAAATATGGATAATCCGAGCTGCCGGGAAGTTGTATTTTAGTTGCGTGAGTAGATCTGCGGTAACCGCTTCGCTACCCAAGGTGATGTGCCGTAGTTGCGGCGTGGTATGCCCATTTTTTAACAGCGCTAGAGCAAAACGCCAAAAAGTTGGCGTTGAACTGATATGAGTAACATTAAAATCGAGCAGGGCACGCAGCGCATCGGCAACACGATTTGATTCTGTGAGAACCAGGGTCCCTTTCACCGCGAGCACGTGTAGTAGCATCTGCACGCCAGCAAAATGATTGAGATGATAGGCGAAAAGCCAGCGTTGACCTGGCTGTTCTGAAGGCTGGCCGAGTTGGGCGACGAGATCGGACCACCTGTAACGCGCGCACTTTGGTGAACCAGTGGTTCCGGAGGTCAAAATTCTGAGTTCCGCCTCGAATCCGTCGGGCCAGACCCCTTGCTCGTGATCTGCCACTGCATCGGATTCCCAAAGATCTACTATCGAGCGCAGCTCGCAGTTCGTCTGTAATGACTCTGCATCGTCGGTAAATAAAGTATCGATATTCAAGCTGTCAGTTAACGCCTCGACCTTGCTGGCATCAAAATTGCGATCCATAACAAGCAGAGACTTACCGCTGCTCGCCGATGCAAACATCAACGCCACCAGTGCCGGTGAGTCGGCCATATAGCTCGCCAAATTATTTTCGGGCAACTGCGCCAGGGAGGCTGCCATACGGTCAACTCGACGGAAAAAATCACCGTAAGTCCAAGTTTTCGATGGCGCGACCAAAAAAGGCCGATTGCTGCAGCGCTTCAGCGCATCTGCGTAGAGATGCTCAAATGTGCTCATCGGAGGCATAAAAGTCGATGACATCCTGCACGGTCGAGGGAAGTACTTTACTGGTATACGGGTCTCGCCCAAATTTTTTCTCTAGCATTGCAGACAACTCGGCTACGCATAGAGAATCGAGACCAATGCCATTATCGTAGAGTTCAGAGCTCAGTTGGATCTCGATAACAGGTAAACCTTGATGCTTAAGAATGGTGGTCAGAATGCCGTAAACATCGGATTCAATACTCAAGCTGTAGCCTCCGTGTGAAATTTTGAAATACTCATAATGAGCTGGATTCGCGCAGGCGAGTCTACCGCGACTGCAATTGGAGGTCTACATTCAATGGCTGCTGGCTACCTTGGGTTTGGGACGCGGTCGCCACACCTTCATATTGTAGGT
>JBLHKV010000205.1:0-7247 GCA_047618115.1 Halieaceae bacterium
TGGCTTGCACAAATCCCGTACCTCCTACTTTCGGCTAAAACGCGAGGCGCAGCGCGAGATGGCGCCACTGGACGAGCGCGGTAGCGTCATTCCAACCCTGGTGCACAGCTCGGTCAGGCAGCGGTTTGACAGCGATCCACAGTATCGGCCCGCAAACCTGATGAAATTTCTCGAGAACCGGCACTGGGATGATATCGTTACCGATTGAACACCCCCCACCTAATAAATAGGGGATGACTCCCGTTAATTCAATTAAGAGGATAGTAAGACATGTCAAAGAGTTATGAGATTCAAGGCGTTGTTCACTCCATCGGGGCGACCACCGAGTATGGTAATAATGGCTTCACCAAGCGCGAGTTTGTCATCAAGGTAACCGGCGAGGGTGAAAACAGTACCTATCCCAATCACGTGGCACTGGAATTGATAAAAGATAAGTGCTCCTTGATGGACGCCTACCAGATAGGTGATGAATTGACCGCCCACTTTAACCTGTCCGGCCGGCTCTGGTCTGGCGGTGATAAAGGTGAGAAGTGTTTTACCAGCCTGCAGGCCTGGCGGATTGATTCGGCAGCGGCTGCTGTCGGTAACAGCGCAGGTGCTTACGACCAGTCACCGCCGGCGGCTTTTGAGGGTGGGGATTACGACGACATTCCGTTCTGATTAACGAAAGGAGGGATACATCAGAGCGATCATCGTCACCGAGACCACGCAAAACAACAGCGATATGGGTGCACCTGTGCGCAGGAAATCCCGGCTGGTGTAACCTCCTGCGCTGGCTATCAAAGCGGTCACCTGGTTGGTGGGGATAAGAAACGCGTTGGATACAGAAATACCGACCAGCAAAACCAGTCCCTGTACTTCAAAGTTACCCAGTGCGCAGACTTGAATTGCAACGGGTACGAGAATCAGGACTGCCGCTATATTGGAGACCAACTGGCCGAAAATCGCTGACAACACCGCAAACAGTAGCAGCACCGCAATGCCGTTGACATCCTGCCCAAGCAGCGACATCAGACCGTCAGCCAGCCAGGCCGAGGCGCCGGAACTGGAGATGGCCTGACTGAAGGGCATCAGGCAGGCCACCATAAATATCGTTCGCCAGCTCACCGCGCGGTAGGCCCGTTCAGGGTCCAGCACGCCGACAGCTATTAGCGCCACGGCGGCGGCGAACATGATAAACGGGACGCCCGGATGCGCCCACAGGCCAAATGCGACAGCGCTGACCAGAACGGCCAGAGTTCGCAGCCCGAGACCCGTTGCCACTTGTGATTCTGGCATATCCGGGGCGAGCACCACGAAGTCATCGGTAGCCGGGAGTAGTTCGGCGTCTTCCCAGGCGATGTGCGCCAGAATGGTGTCTCCTGCCTGTAGCGATTGCGCGCGAATATCACCTTCTATCAAGCCGTCCGCCCGGTAGATTGCCAGCGGGTTTAAGCCATAGTGGTGGCGTAGCCGCAAGTCGCGAATTTGCTGATTCACTAAAGATGAACCCGGCGTTAGCACTACCTCGACCAGACCGGAATAGTCCGCCGACAGCGCGTGTCGTAGCACTACGCACTCGGTAGTTTGCTTCGCTCCCGTACTTGTCTCGAAGGCCGCCAGATTTTCCCGGGGTCCCAGTAGGGCCAGATAACCCAGCGGAGGTAGCGAAGCATTGCGGGTGGGTGAAAGTTGCAGCTGGTCGCTATAGGTGCCGACCACACTCAAGTTGAAGTGATCTTCAAAATCTTTCACGGTGGTTATGTCGTGCTCTGTCCAGCGATAACAGCGGGTCGCCTCGTCGAGTTGATACCTGGAGCGAAGTTGGACGTCGCGTCGCGGTCCCACCGCGGTGCTGAGCTCCATCGACCTTCTGAATTGAAAAGACGTGTACAGCAAGCCAGTGACCACCAGGGCCATGCCAACCCCAAGTGGCGCCAGCAGGGTAAAGCCTTCGATGTTGGCGGGAAGTAAGTCATTGAGCAGCAGCAGAGGGCTGTTACCAATTAGGGTGCAACTCCCACCCAGCAAAATCATTCTCCCCACTGGCATGAGTAGCTCGCGACTTTCCAGGCCCATTTTTCCGGCCACGCGGCTGACAATTGGAACTGCCATAGCGGTGGCGCCAGCATTTTGGATGACCGTGGAAAAGGCGGTTACGGCGGTAAACAAGCCGACACCCAGCCGCGTTGGGTTGCCCTTCGCCAATGCGAGTAGGCCATCGCTCACGGCGTTAATAAAACCACAGCGCACCAAGGCCTCGCCGATAATCATGACGCCGATGAGCGCGATAACAGCGCCACTGGAAAAACCGTCGAACAAATGTGCTGTGTCTATGAATGGCGTCACGCCCGGTACTTTCTGTAATACAGCGAGGCCGAGCAGGGCGGCCATAGCCGCCACATCGGCGCGAATCAGGTCCATGCCGATGACGATTGCCAAGGCAAGTAAAAGTGAAAGTAACAGCGCCGCTTCAAAAGGCATGTTGGGATTACCGGTTCAGGTCAGACAGCAGGGTATTGCCGGCCACGGCAAAGTGCAAACCGGACTGGGGGAAAAATCAGCAGCAGATCGTTCGAACCTGAGGTAAGCTCTGGCCGCAATGAGTTTGAGGGGTTTTACGAATGAGTGTATTTAAAGATATTGAAGTGATAGATCTGTTGCTTGGTATTCCCAATAGCGAGGACCGTTCCGATTGGTACCAAAGCGTGGCTCCGCTGTTGATGGATGAAGAGAGTCGGAAAATGTTCAAAATGCCCGCGCAATACATGTTTAAAGACATTCCCGATTTATCCAATACCGGCGATGCTATCGTCTATACGCTGGAGCAAATGGATAAGCACGGTATCAGTCGTGCCATGTTGGGGGTCGACGATGAAAGCCCGACCCACGTGACGGCGCTGAAGCAGCACTCGCAGCGCTTTTTTGCGGCGTATGAAGCCAACGCAAATCGGGGTATGGACGAGGTACGTAAAATAAAACGGCTTTTCGCCGAACAGGACATTAAAGCGGTCACCGCGTTCCCGTCTGGAATATGTCCACAGGTTCCCATTAATGACAAACGTTGGTACCCGATTTACGCCTGTTGCGTAGAGTTGGATATTCCATTTTGCCCTTGCGTGGGTGTGCCGGGTCCGAGGGTGCCCATGGAGCCTCAAAAAGTAGAGCATCTGGATGAGGTATGCTGGTTTTTCCCCGAACTGAAGATTGTGATGCGCCACGGTGCTGAACCCTGGACCGAGCTGGCAATCAAATTGATGATCAAGTACCCCAACCTACACTATATGACCAGCGCGTTTGCCCCTAAGCACTACCCCAAGGATATCATCGAGTATGCCAACACTCGTGGCGGTGATAAGATAATGTACGCGGGCTATTTTCCCATGGCGCTATCCCTGGATCGCATCTTTAGTGAGATGGAAAACGTGCCTTTTCGCGAGCACGTTTGGCCAAAATTTCTGAATGAGAATGCCAGGCGAGTGTTTAAGTTGTAGTTTCAGATACCCTCTTACCGCCAACCGTTCACCTCCAACCTTTCTAATATCGGCATCCAACTATGACAAACTATTCCGTGCTCGATTTGGCTCCCGTCGCCCTGGGTAGCACTCCAGCGGACGCACTGCATAACTCACTTGATCTGGCCCAGCACGCCGAAGCGTGGGGATTCAAGCGCTACTGGGTGGCTGAGCATCACAATATGAAGGGGATAGCGAGTGCCGCGACGTCGGTGGTGATTGGCTACATCGCAGGGGGGACGTCGAGTATTCGCGTCGGCGCCGGTGGCATTATGCTGCCCAACCACTCGCCCCTGGTGATCGCCGAACAATTTGGCACATTGGCTTCACTGTATCCCGATCGTATCGACCTTGGTCTGGGGCGCGCGCCGGGCACCGACCAGGTGACCTCGCGCGCGCTGCGTCGAACCCTCAACGGCAGTGCGGACGATTTTCCCCGCGATGTAGTCGAACTTCAGCATTATCTGGATACCCCCGAGCCCGGCCAGCAAGTGACCGCAGTGCCGGGATACGGAACGAATGTACCGATTTGGATTCTCGGCTCCAGTCTATTCGGCGCTCAACTCGCCGCCATGCTGGGCTTGCCCTATGCCTTCGCGTCGCATTTCGCACCCGCGCAAATGTTTCAGGCGATCGACTTGTACCGCGAGCATTTCAAACCCTCTAAGCAGCTACAAAAACCGCACGTTATGCTGGGTTTTAACGTATGTGCTGCGCAGACCGATGCAGAGGCGGTGTACCTGCGCTCGTCGTCCATTCAATCGTTTATCAATTTACGTCTGGGAACACCGGGAGAGCTGCCACCGCCCATCGAGGGCTTTGAAGCAACCATGGGCCCGCAAGAAAAGGCACTGCTCGCGCAAATCGGTAGTTGTTCTGCTGTTGGATCACCTGAAACCGTGAGGACCCAGATGGCCGCGTTCATCGAGCAAACCGGTGCCGATGAATTGATGCTGGTGTCTTCCATTTTTGACCACAACAAGCGCCTGCAATCTTTTGAGATCGCCGCTGCCGTTGCTCCCTAGTTCTCTAGCTTCAGACAGATACCGCTCTCAGCTCATCGGTTGATGTAGGTCAATACTGTGCCCGCAGGAAATTAGTATCTTGCCGCCGCACACCGATAGCGACGCGATTTCGATACCAACGGCTCCGACGACTTTCGAACACAAAATCGAGCTGGAAGATGCACCAGTTGACGCCGGCAGCACCAAGCACTTGCCCCCAACTTTAACTTTCATGTGGTATCCACGCGGCGCACAGAGTGGCTGGCAGCCATTCGTGGGTTGGTGCAGACCCAATCAGAGCGAAACTCGACCTGAAAAGCTCATGGGGTTTGTCGGCGAGAGCGGGCGTTGATATTCCCATTAACGAAAACTGGAGTGTGAGTGCTTCGGCCTGGTGGATAGATATCGATACCGAGGCTACCGTGTCTACTGCTGTTGCCGACGTAAAGTTTGACGTGGCGATAGACCCCTGGGTTTATATGCTGGGAGTCGCCTACCGGTTTTGATAACCCGGCGGGACTACACCCAGGTCGATTGCCATCAGGGCTTGTGAAGCGTGGGTGGTTTGACTAAAACGACCAGGATTCATCGTTATGGAGGACGTTACTCGCCTCGGCCTGCGGGTTCTTCGCGGGCCGTTTGATTTCCAGCATGACCTCATTGCGGCGCATGAAAGGAGGCGTCCATGGGGGGTTGTACTGGTTGAGCATCAGCACGCTTGCCTGTTCCAGGTTGTGGGACTCGACAATACGGGTGAGTTTCTCGGTATAGCGATCTATCTTTGAGCGCGTCGCCCAGCCAGAGAATGCAATGACGGCTACCGTGCGCTGGGGAATCTCCATAAGCCTGACGCCGTCGTCATCGGGGATTGGGAGCGTGTCCAGAGTGTAGCTACCGGGCATCGTAAAGGCCATTTCTGGGCGCTCGGTTCCCAGCGTCTCCTGCACCGGGGCGGTCATGGCAATTTCATGTTTGGCGTCGTTCCCGCCAAATATAAACCCGGCCAAACGGCGAAAGCCCGAGCCGCTCTCTGCACTATCGGGCAGGCTGGTTACCGCCTGTATAACTGGACTGTATTGGCGTATCTCCACGTCGTCAATGGTGTCGATGAGAGTATACGCAGGCTCCTCTATGCTGTGTGCCATGCTGCTTAACCCCATCAATGCAATAAAAATACACCGTGTGAAAGTTAGATTCTGTGCCATTTTCTTCATGCCATGTTACTCCCTGTATCAACTTGATACGGGAGTGGCACTGGAATAGATCAATGGGAGAGGGGTAGTTCTGGAAATAGAGGCCCTACTACGCCGATGGTTGTTAGCCAGCAGCGCTATCTTCTTCAAGGCCTAACCAATAAGCAGAAAGCCAATCGCCGAAATAGTGGCGGCAATCAAGGCGTAGGGTAGCTGGGACATAGCGTGTTCATAGGAGCCACAACCGCTACCTTGGGCTGTTAACACAGTAGAATCGCTGTAAAAACAGGCTTGGCTACCAAAACCACTGGCCGAGAATAACGCCCCTGCCATTAATGGTGTACTTACATCTAGCTGCGCAGCCAGGGGAAACACCACTGGTATCGCGATAGCAAACACGCCCCAATTTGAGCCGGTAGTAAAAGATATAAACGCCATTGTTATAAAAGTTATCACCGGTAGCATTTGTGCTGTCATCAATGGCGCAACGCTTTCAATAACATAGCTGGTAAACCCAACTGCATCATTGGCCTCTATTAAGGTAAACACCGAAACCAATATTACCAGTACCGGCAACATGGTTTTTAAGCCGTCCATCATGGTCTCAAACATTTCTGTGAGCGTAAGCGCACCGGCAAGCCTGTATTGAATTAGCGTGGCCAAAATACCCGCAATAACGCCCATCAGCAGGTCAATATCAAACATTATGGTAAACGCGATAAGTACGATTATGGGGACAAAAAACAATGCACTACTGGGCGTCTGACCTTCTTTAGCGGTGTATGTGTCGGCAATTTCTATGTTTTCCGAACCCGTTGGAATCACCTGCCCGGTAGTTTCTGCTCTGTGCTCAGCCGTTTTCATTGAACCGATTAATGGAATAACTCCCATAATAACCAAAGGCACCATTAACACGGCTACAAACGGGTAGAACATATAGGGAATAGATTGAATAAAGATATCCAAGCCCTGGCCTTCTGCGGCAACACCATTTTTTTCCAGTAAGCCGGCGAAGTAAACTGCCCAGGTAGAAATGGGGATAATTAAACAAATAGGGGCGGCGGTAGAATCGACCACATACGACAACATTTCTCGGGACGTATTGTATTTATCTGTCACCTTCTTCATGGAAGAGCTAACTGTTAACGAGTTCAGGTAATCGTCTAAAAATATCACCAAGCCTAAAACCCACGTCCACAGCAAGCTACCCCGCTTACTCTGCACGCGGCTACTAACAATATTGCCAAAAGCCTGGGCCCCACCTGCGCGCACCAAAAGCGCAATAAAGCTACCGTAAAGACCACAAACTAACAGTACCCAACCCGTGTTTTCATCTTGCATTACCGTTAGCATTGCGCCGGAAAGAGCCGCTAAGAAATTAAATTGATCGGTAATGATAAAGGCTACTATTGAACCGGCGATAACAGATTCAATGGTACGATGGCTCATTATAGCCAACACCAAGACCACCGCGGTTGGAATTAAACTAATAGCGCCGTAGTGCTCCAAACGCATTTCTCCAAAAAAACATGACAGCGGCAATTCTGGCCATGTGA
>JBLHKV010000206.1:0-7189 GCA_047618115.1 Halieaceae bacterium
ACAACGCAAACCCCGAGGCAGTAAAGGCTGCGATCGATGTGCTGGCAAATACAAATGGCCGGCGCGTACTCGTGTTGGGGGCAATGGGAGAGCTGGGTAGTGAGAGCGAGACGTTGCATGCGGAAGTAGGTCGCTACGCCTCCGAAAGAGACATTGAAGAACTATGGTGTGTGGGTCCCGAGTGTTTGCCGGCGGCGCAGGCATTTTTGGGCAGGGTGTCTTCGTACTCGACACTCGCCGTGTTGATCGACGCTCTGGATGAAAATATCGAGGGTGTCGATGTGTTGTTGGTGAAAGGCTCGCGATCCTCCGGAATGGATGCAGTGGTGGCACATTTCAATAGCGGGGGCAGATACTGATATGCTCTATCATGCAGCCGAATATCTAGCACAATATATTGGTGGTTTTCAGGTATTTCAGTACCTGACTTTCCGCGGAATACTGGGCGTTTTGACTGCTTTGGCTATTTCGTTGTTGGTTGGGCCAACAATGATTCGACGACTCAATTATTACCAGATTGGCCAGTCGGTCCGAGCTGACGGACCTGAATCCCATCTCAGTAAGTCGGGCACACCGACGATGGGCGGGGCGCTGATACTTGTTGCTATCGGGATCAGCACGTTGCTATGGGCTGATCTGCGCAATGTCTACGTTTGGGTGGCGCTCTCGGTAACGCTGTTGTTTGGCGCGGTAGGCTGGGTGGACGATTATCGTAAGGTTATCGAGCGCGACTCGCGAGGCCTGCCAGCGCGATGGAAAATATTCTGGCAGTCCATCGGTGGTCTGGCAGCTGCGTTGTTCCTTTACCTTTACGGAGATGCGGCAGCTACCACGCAGCTATTTGTGCCCTTCTTTAAGTCGGTCGCCTGGGAGATGGGGCCGTTGTTCATTGTGTTGACGTACTTTGTCATCGTTGGATCGAGCAACGCAGTGAACCTTACCGATGGATTGGATGGCTTGGCGATACTGCCTACGGTGATGGTTGCAGCAGCGCTGGGAATTATTGCCTACCTGACCGGTCACGTGTATTTCTCGGACTACTTACACATCGCCTACATACCCGGAGCCGGAGAGTTGGTGGTGTTTTGTGGCGCCATCGCAGGCGCCGGCCTTGGCTTTCTTTGGTTTAATACCTATCCCGCCCAGGTGTTTATGGGTGATGTCGGAGCGCTGGCGTTGGGAGCCGCGTTGGGTGCGGTAGCGGTGATCACCAGACATGAAATTGTGTTCTTCATCATGGGGGGGATTTTTGTGCTGGAGACCGTTTCAGTCATTCTTCAGGTGGCATCTTTCAAGCTGACCGGGAAAAGAATTTTCCGCATGGCGCCGATTCATCACCACTATGAGCTGAAAGGCTGGCCCGAGCCGCGCGTGATAGTGCGATTCTGGATTATTACGGTTATGTTGGTTTTGTTTGGTTTAGCAACCCTGAAGTTGCGCTGAGAAATGGTGATGAATGCGATGTTAACTCACTCCAGTTTTCCAGCCCAGCCCTATACCGTAGTGCTGGGTCTGGGTCAGACAGGGGTGAGCTGTGCTCGCTATTTAAAGCGCGAGGGATTGAATTTTGTTCTTGCGGATACTCGTAGCGAGCCGCCTGGACTTGCCGCTCTGGCGGTTGAGTTTGAAGAGGTTCCGATGTATTTGGGCGCAATCGATCCTGGCTTGTTTGCCGGGGCCAGCAAAGTTGTAGTCAGTCCGGGCTTGGCTCCGAGCGAGCCCGCCGTTGCTGCCGCTAGCGCTGGATCTGCGCCGTTGCTAACCGATATAGATTTGTTTTGCGCTAGCGCTACCGCGCCAATTATAGGTATTACTGGATCCAATGCTAAAAGCACCGTGACTACGCTGGTGGGACTCATGGCGAAGCGCGCCGGTTTGCGTGTTTCGGTGGGCGGAAATTTGGGCACCCCAGCCTTGGATATCCTGGCTAGGGATACGGAAATTTATGTACTGGAGTTGTCGAGTTTTCAGCTCGAGTATTCGGCAAGCCTGCCTCTCAGCACGGCATGCCTACTCAATGTGACTCCCGACCATCTGGACTGGCACGGATCTGCCGATGCCTATCGAGACGCGAAACAAAAGATTTTTTCGGGCACCGAATCAGCCGTATTCAATCGTGCCGACGCGCTAACTTTACCCGTTTCGTCATTTCCCAAAAGTAGGGTTGGCTTTGGTCTGGATGCCCCTACGGTAGCAATCGAATTTGGCCTACTTGCGGATGCCGACGGTCGGGAGTGGCTCGCCAGGGGAAGCGAAAAGCTTATTTTGGTGGACGCGCTGGCGATGGTTGGCAGGCACAACGTTGCCAATGCGCTTGCCGCACTGGCCATTGGCTCTTGTGCGGGGCTGAGCATGGAGGCCATGCTCGAAGAGCTTAGGTACTTTGCCGGTCTTCCTCACAGGGGTGAATTAGTGGCGACCCGGGCGGGAGTGAGGTGGATAAATGATTCCAAGGCTACCAATGTTGGGGCAACACTGGCCGCCCTGGAGGGGCTGTCTGGTAGTGGTAGCGATCGGGGTAGGGTAATTTTGATAGCCGGCGGGCAAGCCAAAGGAGCCGCCTTTGATGAGTTGGCCAACGCGGCGCAGCGGCATTGCCGGGGCGTAGTTGTACTCGGTGAAGCGGCGGCACAGCTCGAGGCCGCGTTGCGGGGCAAGGTAGAAACTGTGCACGCAATGACGATGTCCGCGGCGGTGCAGTGTGCGGCGGAGATGGCCCGGACTGGAGATGTGGTTTTACTGTCACCCGCCTGCGCCAGTTTTGATATGTTTGATGGCTTCGCTGCTCGGGGCACGGCGTTTATTGGCAGCGTTGACGACCTTGGGGGCACGTCGTGAACGCGCTTTTGGGTCGCCCCACCTTAGTTTTCAAGTCGCTGGATGATCTTGTGTTACCGGATAGATATTTGACGGTAACGACCCTGTTGTTGGTGATGATTGGTCTGGTGGCGATGAGCTCGGCCTCGGTTGATTACGCGGAGGAGATTTTTGGTTCATCGCTTTTTCATGTTCAGCGCTTTCTGGCACATTTGGCAATTGGTCTCACAGTCGCCTGCATGGTTTATGCGATACCCAGCTCCTTCTGGAGGGATACGGGATGGATTTGGTTGTTTGTCGGGTTAACGCTGCTGATCCTGGTGCTGGTTCCCGGCATTGGACGAGAAGTAAACGGCAGCCAACGCTGGGTATCACTGGGCCCTTTGAATTTACAGTGCTCAGAAATTGCCAAGTTCTGCGTGGTCGTTTATCTGGCAGGATATTTGATGCGCAAAGAACACGAGGTGCGACAGCAGTGGCAGGGTTTTGTTAAACCCATGTTGGTGCTGTTTTGCATGACTTTGTTATTGATGCTGGAACCAGATTTTGGAGCAACCGTCGTCATAGTTGCCACCGCATTCGGGATGTTGTTCCTGGCCGGTGTGCGGTTGAGCCACTTTCTCCTGGTAGTTTGCAGCAGTCTGGTGGCATTGGTGGGGCTTGTTGTCAGCGAACCCTATCGTATGAAACGACTCACGGCTTTCACCGACCCCTGGGCCGATCAGTTTGACAGCGGCTACCAACTAACGCAGTCACTTATCGCCTTTGGCCAGGGAGAATGGTTTGGTGTTGGCCTGGGTAATAGCGTACAGAAGCTATTCTATTTGCCCGAGGCACATACCGATTTTGTATTTTCTATCTGGGCGGAGGAGACCGGACTCGTCGGCGCTATTGCCGTGCTTTCGCTATATGGAGTGCTGGTTGCGCGTATTTTGATGATAGCCCGGCGTGCAGCCATGGCTGGAGATATGTTTGGACAGCACCTTTGCAACGGCGTTGCCTTCTTGTTTGCGACACAGGTATTTATCAATGTTGGGGTGAGCACGGGTCTGCTGCCCACCAAGGGTCTGGCACTGCCCTTTCTCAGCTATGGCGGCAGTAGTTTGATGGCGAGCTTGTGCCTTGTTGCTCTAGTGCTGCGGGTAGCACTGGAAAATGACGCGGACAATCAGCGGAGAACTTCTCGTGGCTGATCGGTGTGGACGCGTACTTATCATGGCAGGCGGCACGGGTGGGCATGTCTATCCTGCGCTTGCTATCGCCAGAGCGATGCAGAGCCGTGGATACGACGTCGAATGGCTGGGTACCAGCCGCGGTCTGGAGGCGCGAGTGATTCCTGAAACGGGTATCAAACTCAATACACTCAGTGTTTCCGGGCTTCGGGGGAAGGGCTTGATCGATAGCCTGCGCGCCATCTTGATGATGCCAGTTGCCCTTATACAGGCGTTCCTTGTTGTGTTTCGCTACCGGCCCGGTTGTGTGTTGGGAATGGGAGGTTACGCGGCCGCTCCAGGTGGATTGGTGTCGTGGTTGCTGCGTCGGCCGTTGATCATCCACGAGCAGAACGCAGTCGCAGGGACGACCAATCGCCTTCTGGCGCCGCTCGCAAATCGAGTTTGCGCGGCCTATCCAAAGGCCTTTGCAAGTCGAGAAAATGTTATCGAGGTTGGAAATCCCGTGCGGGCTGAAATTGTCGCTTTGCGCGAGAATTGGCGCGCCAGAAAGGAAGGTTCAGCAGTGTTGAATGTACTGGTGTTGGGTGGAAGTCTCGGTGCCAGAGCTCTCAATGAAGTAGTTCCGGATGCTTTGGCAAAATTACCCGATGGGTTGCTGCAGATATGGCACCAATGCGGGGAAAACAACCTCGAGACAACTGCCGCCCACTACAGCAAGCTCGGTCTGGAGGTTCGGCTCGAGCCCTATATCGAGGACATGGCCGCTGCGTACGCTTGGGCCGATATCGCATTTTGTCGGGCTGGCGCTTTGACTTGCGCAGAATTGGCGATCGCGGGAGTACCCTCGATCCTCGTTCCTCTTCCCGGTGCTATAGACGATCACCAAACTGAAAATGCCCGGGTACTGGAGCGGGCGAGCGCCGCCTATTTAATGCCTCAAAGTGCCATGGATGTCGAAGCCCTGAGTGAAATTCTGCAAGCTTGTGCAGAGAATCGAGAGAATCTAGAGCACATGGCTGAGGCCGCATTTAAAATGGGCTGGGTCGACTCGGTAGATAGAATATGTGGCGTTTGTACGGAGGTGTTCCGTGATTACTGATGCCCCCGATTTTATAGTGCCTGAAATGCGTAGAATTTCACGTATTCATCTGGTCGGCATAGGCGGCGCTGGCATGAGCGGAATTGCCGAGGTGTTGAATAACCTTGGCTACAAAGTCAGTGGCTCAGATCAACGCGAAAGCGCAGTCACAGCCCGACTTGCTGGTATGGGTGTTCATGTTCAGATTGGTCACCAGGCATCACATGTAAAGGGCGCCGACGTGGTCGTATGTTCCAGCGCAGTCGATAGCGCCAATCCGGAAATAGGCGCGGCACGCGATGCGCGAATTCCGGTAGTACCGCGCGCGGAGATGCTCGCAGAACTAATGCGCTACAGGCACGGTATTGCTGTCGCCGGCACCCACGGTAAAACGACAACGACAAGTCTGATCGCTTCGATATTCGCCGAGGCGGGGCTAGATCCAACCTTTGTCATCGGTGGTTTGCTCAAGGGTACTGGCAGTAACGCTCAATTGGGCCGTAGCAGATATTTGATTGCTGAGGCCGATGAGAGTGATGCCTCATTTTTGCACCTGCAGCCGATGGTTTCGGTTATTACTAATATTGAAGCCGATCACATGGAAACCTATGGCGGTGATTTTGAGCGTCTGCACAAAACCTTTGCGGAGTTTCTGCACAACTTGCCGTTTTATGGTGTTGCCGTTCTCTGCGCGGATGACGAAGACGTAATGCGGCTGCTTGCACATACCACCAGAACAGTATTTACCTACGGTTGCAGCGAAGGCGCAGATTATCGGATCGTCGATGTAGAGAAGCGCGGTTTACAGACGGCGTTCACGGTGATTCGGCCGGGCGATATGCAAGATTTGCGGGTTTCTCTGGGTATGCCCGGATTGCACAATGTAATGAATGCGACGGCGGCGATTGCCGTTGCCAGCGACGAAGGTATCGGGGACGAAGCTATTGTTCGAGGCCTGGAGGTTTTCCAGGGGGTAGGTCGCCGCTTTGAGTTGCATGGCGAACTCAATATTGGCGGCAAATCTGTGTTGCTGCTGGATGACTACGGACATCATCCAAGCGAGGTCAGAGCTACCCTCGAGGCTGCTCATCAGGCCTGGCCCGACCGCCGCTTGCTCATGGTATACCAACCTCATCGATACACGCGGACTCGCGACCTGTACGAGGATTTTGTGCAGGTATTGTCTACCTGTGACGCTTTAGTGCTTATCGACGTCTATGCAGCCGGGGAGGCGCGAATTCCAGGTGCCGACGGTCGCAGTCTGGCTCGCAGCGTGCGTCAACGCGGTCAGATTGATCCAGTTTTCGCAGAGTCCATTGCGGATGTAGCTGCAGTGCTGGTGGATGTGGTTAGAGAAGGCGATGTAGTGATGACCCAGGGTGCTGGCAGCGTGGGTTCGCTTGTTGCCGAGTTGGTGGATCGCTTTGGTGGGGAGGGCAGTTTGTGAGCACTGATACCAAATTACTCGCCGATCGACGCATTGCGCTGCTGCTGGGCGGTGATTCCCCGGAGCGGGAAATTTCATTGCTCAGCGGCGCCACGATAATGGCCGCGCTGGGTGAACTGGATTTGAGTGTAGTTGCAATCGACCCTATTGAGGACGGCTGGTGGCAGCGGTTGGCGCCGGGTGATCTTGTTTTTAATTGTCTGCACGGTGGCGATGGCGAAGGTGGAGCGGTTCAGGGTTTGCTCCAGAGCATGCGCCTGGATTATACGGGCAGTGACGTTGCCGGTTCCGCACTGGCGATGAGCAAACTCAACAGTAAGCGAGTTTGGCGGGATCTGGGTATTCCCACAGCACCATTCGAAGTGCTGACCAAAGACAGTGATTGGGAAGAGCTCTCCGCCAGGTGGCCGCTGTCGTTCGTTAAGCCAGCGACCGGTGGTTCCAGTCTCGGGATGACTCGGGTCGAGACTGCCACAGGGCTGCGCGACGCATGGCAGAAAGCTAGCAAAATTGACAGCACGGTGATTATGGAGCGATTTATAGCCGGGCCGGAGTATACGGTGGCTATCTTGGGCGATGAGGCGCTGCCGCCGATCCGGCTGGAGACAGACAATCAGTTCTATGACTACCAGGCGAAGTATTTTTCCGACGAGACCCGCTACCTCTGTCCTT
>JBLHKV010000207.1:0-7179 GCA_047618115.1 Halieaceae bacterium
AGTCTGTTGACCCGATATCGTCATACTTTTAGCAGCAAGTGCTCACGCTCCCAAGTTGTGACAACACGATTCACCGCCTCGAACTCACTGAGCTTTACCGCATGGTACGCTTCAATAAACTCCGGCCCCAGCAAGCCGACCAACTCATCGCTGTCGGCCAGCGCACGTAAGCCTTCCTCCAGCGTGCGTGCCACGCCCACATCCTGCTCATTAGCAACGCCTTCGTGTGGAGGCCCCGGATCAATGTGGTGTTTCATTCCGAGGTAACCGGAGGCCAGCGTGGCTGCAAAGGCCAGATAGGGATTGGCATCCACTCCCGGGAATCGATTCTCGACCCGCTTTGCCCCCACACTGCTAGCAGGAATGCGAAAAGCCGTCGTACGATTATCGTAGCCCCAGCACAGATTTATCGGAGCGGATATCTCCGGTGCAAACCGTCGGTAGGAATTAATATTGGGGGCGTAGAAACTAATCAGCTTTGAAGTGAACTCCTGCAAACCGCCAATATAGTGCAACAGGCGTTCGCTATGACCGTGCTCGTGCGTCGCGTCTGAAAATATATTCGCGCCCGTATTCGCATCCAGAATACTTTGATGGATGTGCATCGCAGAACCCGGATTATTTTCCATGGGTTTCGCCATAAATGTTGCATAAAAACCGCAACGCAATGCCGCTTCCCGCACCGTTCGTTTAAACATAAAGACCTGGTCTGCTAAATGAAGCGCATCACCGTGGAGAAAATTTATCTCCATTTGTGCTGCACCCGATTCGTGTACCAGAATATCTACGTCCAGTGCTTGCTGCTCACAATAGCTGTATAGCGTGTCAACAAACTCGCTGAACTCACTCACCGCATCGATACTATAAGCCTGCGGAGATGCCTGGGCCCGGCCGGAGCGACCCCGCGGTGGCTCTAAAAGCTCATTCGCATCGATATTTTTCTTTACCAGATAGAACTCGACCTCCGGCGCAACAACAGGCTGCCATCCTGACTCCTTGTAGCAATTGAGCACTCGGCGCAAAACATTTCGGGAGGAAAGTGGATGCGGCTCACCCGATTTCAAATAGCAGTCGTGGATAATTTGTACTGTGGGGCTGGAAGCCCATGGCACACTTGTCACCGAGTTGGGATCTGCGCGCAGATCCATATCACAATCGGTGGGGTCCACCATCTTAAAATGCTGCTTGACGTGTTCGCCGGTTATAGACTGGATCAAAATACTTTCTGGCAGCTTCGGCTCTCCGTCGGCAATATACTTCGCCGCAGGAACAAACTTTCCACGGGGCGCTCCCACCATATCCGGTATCAAGCACTCCACCTCATCAATACCCTTCGCCAGCAGTTCTGCGCTAATTTGTTCTACCGCGCTAACGCCTTGCTTTGCTTTAGTATCCTGCATAAAAAATCCGAGTATCGCTTCTCTTGTTAAATTCGCGATTGATTATTGCATAAAATCGAACTATCATTCAATTATATTCGACTAATATTCTACTTTACTATGTACCGAAAAATTGAATCATATTATGCCGCCAGCGCAAATCAAAGCCAGAGCTGGCCAAAACTACTGGGAGAAATAACTAGCGACGTTTGCATTATTGGCGGCGGATATACTGGGCTATCGACTGCTCTGCACCTACAAAAGCGTGGTTACAGCACAACCATTTTAGAGGCAGAACACGTCGCCTGGGGTGCATCGGGTCGTAACGGCGGGCACGTCGGTACTGGTCAGCGAGCCGGACAGGATGTACTCGAAGAGAAACTTGGCCTGGAGCACGCCACCCAGCTATGGGAGATGGGGCTCGAAGCTGTAAGCACGGTTACCGACCTCATCGAAGAGCACAATATTGCCTGCGATCTAAAAACCGGCAATCTGCACGTTGCATCCAAATCAGACCATGTTGCCGGGTATCGAACCGAGGTCGAGCATTTACAACAACAGTATGGCTATGATCAAGTGCGCTACATAGAGCGCGATGAGCTAGAGTCGATGACCAGCTCCAGACGATTTTTTGGTGGCATGCTCGACGAGGGATGCCGCCACCTTCACCCACTTAACTATGCGCTCGGCTTGGCTCGCGCTGCCACAGAACTGGGGTGTGAGATTTACGAGAATAGTCGCGTAACGAGCTACACCGGAGGGGAAACCATCACGGTTGCCACCGAATCAGGTCAGGTCAAATCAAAATTTCTGGTCTTGGCATGCAATGGCTATCTGGGCAAACTCGAACCACGGACAGCTGGCAAGATCATGCCTATCAACAATTTCATGCTTGCCACCGAACCATTGTCTGAAGACCTTGCACGAAGCCTCATCCGAGATGACACATCGGTATCTGACTCGCTGTTTGTAATTGACTATTGGAAGCTCAGCGGCGATAACCGAATGCTTTTTGGCGGTGGAGAAAATTACAGTTCCCGATTTCCAGCCGATATCAAAGGCATGGTGCGCAAATGCATGCTCAAGATTTATCCCGAGTTAGAGCACACAAAAATTGACTACGCCTGGGGCGGAACGCTGGCAGTCACCATGAACAGGCTGCCCCATTTCGGTCAACTGGAGGGTAACATTCTTTTTGCACAAGGCTATTCCGGCCATGGCGTCCCCACGGCCACTATGGCTGGCAAACTAATCGCCGAGGCAGTAGCGGGAACCGCAGAGCGATTTGATGTGATGTCCAGTATTCCTACGCACACCTTTCCCGGAGGAACACTGTTGCGGTGGCCCGGACTGGTAGCAGGTATGCTTTACTACTCGCTGCGAGACCATTTGTGAAGTCATCGAGTCACAAGGGAAAATTAATCCCGCTCAATGCCAGAAACAAACCCAGACAACAGCGCTCTATTCAACGTTCTCGAGAAATCCTTGAAATAACGGCATCGTTACTGGAAAAAGTTGGTTTCGACGATCTCACCACGATATTGATAGCCAAGGAACTGGGCATTTCAGTCGGGACTCTCTACCACTACTTCCCGAACAAATATGCCATCATGTACGCAATCGCAGAGCAATGGCTAGCCGAGTACTCCTCCGCACTTGAAACCATGAAGGACTGGGATATTGAAGGTCGGTCCTTAAACTGGTTTTGTGAAAGCAGCGTGGAACTGCTTTCCAGCGTTTACGAATCCCAGCGTGGAATCATGCCCCTTATCAGTGCCATAACCGCGGTACCAGAACTACGCGCGTTGGATGAGTCTCACGATGAGCTGGTCATTAAGCAACTCTCAATTATATTGAAGCGACTCGGCATAAAACGCACTGCAATCGAGCGAGCTCGAGTTAGCTTCATCATGCTTGAAATGACTCACGCACTCCTGGTTGTCTCGCTGGAACAAAGTGGCAAGCAAAAACAAGGTACGCTGGCCGACATCGCGAGAATGTTGACAGTGCTGATCGATAACAGCACCACAGCTGCACACAGGTAATCTAATCTTCCGATAGCGCTTATTTCGCCAAAACTCTTTACTGGATGCTTTTCACTCAAATTGGTAGCATAACTCCCCCTTTTTTAAAACTGGTCAAAGGTAAAGACATGTTTGAAAAAAATAGAGGTAAGCAAGCGCCGACACCACCCCCTCAACGGTCGGCCCCCGAAACAACGCATACAACGCCCGCGCACACTCCTCCAACCACAAGGAAAACTGCCATGATTGGTAGCTCAATTACAATCAAAGGTGATATCACCGGAAACGAAGACCTCCTAATCGAAGGTCAGGTAGAAGGCGAAATCAACATTAGCTCCCACCAGGTCACCGTCGGACAATCTGGACAGGTTAACGCCAATATAACCGCCAACAATATCAAGGTTGAAGGCCGCGTTAAGGGCGACATTCTCGGTAGTGAAAAAGTAGTCATCGCCAAAACAGGAAACGTTCGCGGCAACATTGTATCTCCCAGGGTAACGCTGGAAGATGGCGCCGTGTTTAAGGGCAGTATTGATATGGACCCCAGCGACTCCAAAGCCGCGCAACTGCCGCTTAGCCAGCCATCTCCCACTTCAAGCCTAAAGCCTGAAGAGAAAGAGAAGAACTTCGCGCTGAAAAGCGGTTGACCGTCGCCACACAACCGAGCAAATTATTACCCCTTATATTTGATCGGCTGGAGGGCCAACCTAGCATCACCGTGTTTGATGCGGGCCTCGCTGTAGCAGAATCCGTCGATTTTTTTTGCGGGTATAAATGTCGACTGCATTTTGCGGACCTTTTCTCCGAGGAACTCGTAGAAAAGCAATCGAGTGAGCTAAGTGATGCGGAAATTTGCAGCCAGTTTACAGAACTACTAAATTTCCCGGTAGGAACTCGATTTGACCTTTGCCTATTTTGGGATTTCCTCAACTTTCTGACCGCACCCTATCTCCGTGCTTTTAGTCTGGCCATGAAGCCCTATTTGCACGAGGGAACGGCGGCTCATGGTTTCGGAGTACTCAACTCGAGTACAGCGCTAAAAAGCCAACAGTACGGGCTGAAAACAACCAATGAATTGGTAGTACGTCAACGCAACAATAATATCCTGAATTACTACCCTCACCCGCAGGCAGAAATCGAAAAATTGATGCCGCAATTTTCGATCGGTCGCACCTTACTGTTAAGTGGTGGTCAGGTGGAAATGCTACTCAACGCCAGAGGCTAATATTCAGTATGGGACATCGCCATCGATTGTTATTCTCTCGAGTAGGCGGTGGGCAGGGAAGTAGTCATTTACAGGTTTGTGCTGGGTACTTCGATTATCCCATATTACTAAATTGTCGGGCTGCCAGGTGAACCTGCAAGTAAACTCGGGTGTCTTGATATGCTCGTACAAAAAACTGAGCACCGCACTGCTCTCGGCTTTGCTCAAGCCGACGATATGGGTGGTAAACAGTTCGTTCACGAACAAAACTTTGCGGCCACTTTCTGGATGGATGCGTATGACAGGATGCTGCACCGGAGGATAATCAGCCAACGCCTGCGCCAGCCTCTCACGACCACCGGGCTCTGCCAGGCTCTCCTTAAATCCAAATGCAAAGTCGTGCATTGCATTGAGCCCGGACAGAAAGGATTGCATAGGTTCGGACAGGGCATTGTATGCACTGGTCATACTCGACCACATTGTATCTCCACCACGGTCGGGAATGATTCGAGAACGCAACACTGTGCCCATGGGCGGGTGAGCTCGAAAGGTCATATCGCTATGCCAGCACTCAATTTTGGTTGGATTCTCAGCAGTGCTCTCCAGGATCGAAATTTCCGGGAAACCCTCGACGGTACCGTAGGCGGGGTGCTGTTGTAATGGACCGAAGTGCCGCGCCAGCCTCCTTTGCTGCTCAGAAGAAACTGGCTGCCCGCGAAAAAACAACACCTCGAACTCAACCAAAGCAGCGTGGATTTCAGCGTAGGTTTCAGGACTGGTCTCCGCACAGAGATTAACTCCCGATACTTCTGCACCCAACGCTCCCGCAACCGGGCTCACCTTTATATTTTTCACAGAAAAGTACCCTCTCGATCAATTCCCGGGGATATCGCCGGCACCCTTACGGTAGTTGACGATTTCACCACTGGCCAGCCTCGCTTGATAGGCCTTCAATTCTTTTTTCAAAACCGGCGCCAAGATATAAAGACCAAGAATATTTGGCACACAGATTACAAATACCAGTGCGTCAGAAAAATCCAGCACCGCGTCTAGATTTATAGAACAGCCAATCACAATAAACAAGCAAAAAACCGCCTTAAACCCTAGCTCCGCAACCAAACCCTCTCCCACGAGATAGGTCCAGCCCTTCAGTCCATAATAGGACCAGGCAATCATAGTGGAGAACGCGAACAGAATTCCCGCAACAGCGATGCAATAGGGAGACCAGGAAATATTGCGTTCAAAGGCTGCAGAAGTCATTGCGATGCCATCCAGGCCCTCCGTAAATCCGGGCTCATAATAGAGCGTAGTAATTATCACGAGGGCCGTAATGGTGCAGATCACCACCGTGTCGATAAAGGGCTCTAGTAACGCCACAAAACCCTCGGTCATCGGTTCATTGGTGCGAACCGCCGAGTGAGCTACTGCGGCCGAGCCAATTCCCGCCTCATTTGAAAACACCGCTCTTTGAAAGCCGACGATCATTACCCCAATCGCCCCACCGGACATTCCCTCGGCGCTGAAAGCACCGTCGATAATGGCATGAAAAGCGAAGGGTAAGGCATCAAAATTCATACCGATGATAATCAGCGCGCTGCTGCAGTAGAACACAACCATAAAGGGCACAACCTTTGCCGTGACTCTGGCAATGCTTTTGATGCCCCCAATGATTACCATTGCGACCACTGCCGCAATCAAAGACCCTACCAACCAGCCTTTGTCGGCGAACCAACTACCGTGATCGCCACCGGTGACATTTACAATCTGCACGAATGCCTGATTGGACTGAAACATATTGCCTATGCCCATGCAGCCAATGACAATCCCGACGGCATAAAAATAGCCCATGGCCTTACCGAATCGAGGCAACCCCCGCTCCGCCAAGCCTCGCTCCAGATAGTACATTGGCCCGCCGGACACCGAGCCATCCGGATTTTCACGACGATACAGTACCCCCAAAGCACACTCGACAAACTTAGTGGACATACCCAGCAGGCCAGCCAGAATCATCCAGAATGTTGCCCCCGGACCACCCATAGATATCGCGACAGCTACCCCTCCTATGTTACCTATTCCCACCGTTCCTGACACCGCAGTGGCCAATGCCTGAAAATGTGTGACCTCGCCGCTGTCATCAGCCTTGGCGTTGGCGTAATCGCCACGCGTAATTTTTAAAGCGTGGGAAAACCCACTGACATTAACAAAACCGAAGTAGCAGGTGAAAAATACCGCCCCCAACACTAACCAAACCACCACCAGTGGCAAATCAGCACCTAATACCGGAACGGAAAAGAAGATTAAATTGGAAATAAATGTGGTAACGGGCTGCACCGCGCTATTAATAAGCTCGTCTATCCCCGACGACGCTCGGGTCGTGGCGGAGGCAGCCAACGAGAACAAACCAAAAACGCCAAGCGGAATAGCACGCCTAACCGCGAAAACCAAAGAATTTGGACTGCGAATTTTACTGGACATGGGCAAGGCCTCGTTATTATTGTGTCTGATGGCGATAAAGCCTACTAAACCTGAACAAATACCCAAAATCAAACTTGGTGATTGGGGCGGTCGTCAC
>JBLHKV010000208.1:0-7152 GCA_047618115.1 Halieaceae bacterium
TGTTTCCATCGGCGGTCTGCACCGAATTGACGACAGTGCCGATTCCTTGTTTGTTGCCGTCAACATAGAGGAGCTGGCCAGCCAGATCTTCATCTTTTTGCGTATCTGTAATGTAGGCAGCATAGGCGCGTCGCTTGGTTTTTCCCTTGTAATGCATTCGCGCTACGACTTCCTGGCCGGTGTAACAACCTTTGGTGAAACTGATATGCCCGGTAGCTTGGAAGTTGAGCATTTGAGGGATGAAAATATCCTGCGTCGCCGCTTGGATTTGAGCCTCACCATCTGCGATGTCACACGCAATCCAGGCCGCGAGGTCGCCAGCAGGGCAGGCCTCTAGCGCGTCGGCGAGCCTCGATCCAGGGTTTTCTGTGTCGATCCAGCACTCGAATCTATTTCCCGGTTCGTCCAGTTGTACAACCGTATCTGAGTCGATTCTGGCACTGGCGTAGCGCGATGCCGGCGGCGCACGGCAAACGGAGGCGAGTAGTTCCCTGCTCCCGAACCCCGATAGTCCTGCCACCCGATAGCGAACGCTGTGCTTAAGGCCGGCTTTGGAGAAAACGATATACTTTCCCAAAGTGGAGGCCGTCGACGCGGTAATGTCTTCGCGCATCCTCAACAATAGTTGGTCCGATTCCCCGCAGCCCAATAGAAAGCTGCCGTACAGGCGGCCCTGCGGATTGCAGAGCCCACCGGGCGTGGTGAGTGTTTCACTCACCAGTTCAACATTACAGGTGGCTTGACCTTGTAAAAATTTTCGAGCTTCGGGTCCCTGGAGTTCAAGTAAGGACAGATGGGATAGTTGGGTTAACGTTGTCGACACAAAAACGGTCCTGCCTGAGTTGACGATCTGCGAATGCGCCGATCGTAACACGGACGTGGTCGGCATTTACACGTGTGTGCGGAACTTTAGGATTTCCTCATTCACGGGTCGCGATCGCGGTATACTCTGCCAATACTACTAATTGGCTGACCTGGGACAAATTGCATGAGCGAAGATAGCGCCTACAAACGCCTGTGTTGGCATAGTCGTCGTGGCATGCTGGAACTCGATTTGATGCTGGGACCCTTTGTCAAAGAGCGCTATCTGGAATTATCGGTTCTCGATCAAAACCGGTATAGGGATCTGCTCGTCTGTGAGGACCAGGATCTATTTCGTTGGTTGCTGGGACTGGAGCAAGCCGATAATGCAGAGATCGCTGCCATTGTCGAAAAAATTATTCAATACGCACGTGCTCGCACTTAGGCTCACCCATTCCCGGCGACTGCTGGCGGCGTTGTCGCTAATACACATCCTGGCGGCGATGGCGATTTGGTCTACCGATTTTTCCGTCGGTATCAAGGTAGTGCTCATTCTACTTTGCGCGCTCAGTGCGATCATTAATTACCACCAGTACTATTTGTGTTCGTTATCCGGAGCGGTTCGCAGCGCGCGTCTGCAGGGTGGTCAATGGCTGCTGGAAACCGGAGATGGCGCTTATTATAGCTATCCGCGGTGTACCGTGATTCAACTGGGTTTTTGCGTATTGCTTCGGTGGACAAGGACTAAACAGTTAGCCACCCGCACGGCGCTGGTAGCCAGTGATGCCGCCAGCCAGCAAGACTATCGCCGGTTACTTATATTAATGCGTGGCAGATGACGTCAGGTCCGGATTGAGAATCGTATCAACTGCCTCGGGATTGGTGTCTGGGTAGTCTAGAGTGTAGTGCAGCCCGCGACTCTCTCGACGAAGGCGTGCGCATTGAATCATCAAGTCGGCCACCATCGTCAGATTACGTAATTCGAGTAAGTCATTGGACACTTTGTAGTTACTATAGTACTCACGTATTTCACTTTGCAGCAGATCGATCCGATGGCTGGCCCGCGCCAGGCGTTTGTCAGTGCGCACGATACCCACGTAGTCCCACATAAAACGCCTGAGTTCATCCCAGTTGTGGGAGATCACCACATCTTCATCGGAATCGGTTACGCGGGTTTCGTCCCAGGGCTCGGCGATGTAGGGTTGCGCGTTGCCAGTTAGATTTTCTTTGATGTGAGCTGCTGCAGAGTGGGCGTAAACAAGACACTCCAGCAATGAATTGCTTGCCATGCGGTTAGCGCCGTGCAGACCGGTGCATGAGGTTTCGCCGATAGCGTATAGGCCGGCGATGTCGGTCTGTCCCGATGTGTTCACGACTACGCCACCGCAGGTGTAGTGGGCCGCTGGGACGACAGGAATTGGATCGGTTGCGATATCGAATCCAAACTCCAGACAGCGGGCCATCACATTGGGAAAATGTTCCTCGAGGTAGGACCTCGGGCGATGGCTGATATCCAGATAAACACAGTTTTGCCCGAGTCTTTTCATTTCATGGTCTATGGCTCGGGCCACGATATCACGCGGGGCTAATTCGCCTCGTTCGTCGAATTTGTGCATGAAGCGTTCGCCATTGGCGAGGCGCAGCAAGCCGCCTTCACCGCGAAGAGCCTCTGTGATCAAGAAGGATTTAGCGCCGGGGTGGTACAGGCAAGTAGGGTGAAACTGGTTGAATTCCAGATTGGCGACGCGACAGCCCAGTCGCCAGGCCATGGCGATGCCGTCGCCACTGGCGCCATCTGGATTGCTGGTATACAAATACGCTTTGCTGGCTCCGCCACTGGCCAGTACGGTGGCGCTGGCGCCGTAGTAATCTATCTTGTCGCGTTGCCGGTCCAATACATAGGCACCCTGGCAACGACCTGCCGACTGGACGAGATCCACGGCTACGCGTTGGCTGAATATATCTATATTAGCGGCGGCCAGAGCGCGTTCGATTAAAACTTGCGATATGGCCTTTCCCGTGGCATCGGCCGCGTGTAAAACCCGTCGACGGCTATGACCACCCTCCCTTGTGAGATGGTATTCGCCCTCGGCCTGGTCTTCGCCAGGACTGAACTGCACACCTTGATCGATTAACCACTGCACCGCTTTGCGACTATTTTCGACAGTGAAACGGACAGCGTCAACCTGACACAGTCCAGCTCCCGCGGACAGCGTGTCATCGATGTGTGACTGGATTGAATCATTGTCGTCCATGACGGCTGCAATGCCGCCTTGTGCGTAGTAGGTGGAGCCCTCGTTCAGATCATTTTTACAAATAAGCGCAATCCTGCACTCAGCGGGGAGCTGCAGAGCGAGCGCCAAGCCCGCCGCGCCGCTGCCGATTACGAGTACATCATGCTGATAACTGTGGGACATGAAATACTGCTGATCTCTCGTGGAATTGCAATTATATGATGCCGTTCAGTAACTTAGCTCAATGTGCCGCTAGTATATACGACGGCGGCGCTCCTGTATAAACTGCGTGCTTTGAGTTCGGTAACTTTGTTTCCATAAAACGATCTGATCTAGCCAATTGGTTGGTCCGGTCTGTCTATTTGATATGTATTTCGATTTCCAGGGAACAGGTATGAATTTGGCTGGTCGTCAGGGCGACATCAATCACGGACAGGATGCGGTGTGAGTACAGAGACTGACCAGGAACTGGTGGAGCGCGTGCAGCGTGGGGACAAGCGAGCCTTCGATATGCTGGTACTGAAATATCAGCATAAAATATTTGGCCTGATTTCTCGCTATATCCACGACAGCCACGAAATTCAGGACGTCGCCCAAGAGGCGTTTATCAAGGCCTATCGAGCGCTACCGCGATTTCGGGGTGATAGCGCTTTTTATACCTGGCTGTACCGTATTGCCATCAACACCGCAAAAAACCATCTGGTCGCTCGAGGACGGCGTCCTCCAGGTACCGACATTGATGTCGAAGACGCGGAAAACTACGATTCTGGAACGGCACTGCGCGACCTCGAGAACCCTGAGAATGCTCTGTTTGGTGAGGAATTGAAGGCCGTAGTGAATACTGCAATTGGTAATTTGCCAGATGATTTGCGCACAGCGGTAACTTTGCGAGAGTTTGATGGTCTGAGCTACGAAGACATTGCAGATATTATGGGTTGTCCCGTCGGTACGGTGCGTTCACGGATATTTCGAGCCCGCGATGCAATTGACCAAAAGGTTAGAGAACAATTAGATCCGCTTGTGGATTGAAAAAAAGTGCGGATTGAAAGAAGTGTGAATTGTTAGAAAATTGTGGAGGAAGCTTAGATGAATGAACGAATCAGGGAGTCACTGTCTGCATTTATGGACGGTGAGGCCGATGAGCTCGAAGTTCAGCGATTAATGTCCGTTAGCGACGATACTGAAGTGCGCGCTACCTGGGCGCGATACCACGTGGCCCGCAGCGTACTGCAGGAAAAAGCACAGGGCAGTTCTATGGCGAACCTGGATATATCTTCTCGGGTTAGAATCGAGCTGGATGCCGGCCCAGAGCCAGAGGCGAGAAAACGCGATGGCGGCTTGCAGGCTATGCTTAAGCCTGTTGCCAGTTTTGCGCTGGCTGCCTCCGTCGCCGGCGCAGTGGTCGTGGGTACCCAATGGATGAATGCCGGGAATGAGTCGCTTCTGCCCACGGTTGTTTCAGCGCCTATCGTAGCCAGCAAATTTTCGGCACCAGTCGGGAGTTGGGGCGGTGTGCCTGTAACGGCCAGTATTCGCACCAGTGCAAGTGCTCGCCCTGCCGGGGTTGATAGAGAAGTCATATATAATGCGCTGGCACGGGAGCGTCTGCAGAGGTTTATGTTACACAACGCCGAACACGCCGCTCTTAATAATAGCCAGGGAATGATGCCGTTCGCCCGGGTAGCCAGTACGGAGAAAAAATAGTTGGAACACCTGCTCAGAACCTCGCTGGGAGCGTTGATTGCTCCGGTTTTGACCGTTTTGCTGTTGTTAAGTGGAGCGGCGCGAGCCACTGATTGTTCGATCATTGATATCGAGGCCAGGAAATTGGTGGAGACCATGTCCCACAGTCTGCGCGAGCAGAATTATAAGGGCATTTTTACTTACCAATATGGCAGCACTATCGAATCGCTCAGCATCGAGCATACCGTGGTCGATGGCGTTGAAAATGAGACCCTGATGCATCTTAGTGGTCATCGCCGCACGGTGGTGCGCCGCGCACATCCCTTGAATTGCGTGCACCCTGGACATCGGCTGTTACAAATTGGTGGAAGTCTCAAGGATAACTGTGGCTTCGCTACGCACTATCAGTTAAAGGTTACCGGGCGCGAACGATTAGCGGGTAGACAGGCAGTCCGATTAAGGGTCAGTCCTCGCGATATGTACAGATACGGATACCTGTTGGCTGTAGATGAAATTTCTGGCCTGCTATTGAAGTCGCAAATTATGGGTCACGATGGGCAGATACTTGAACGCTTTGAATTTGCCGACCTGAATATTGGAGCTACCCCCAGCCTCGAAGACCTGGAGACTCCGAGTCACGTGGCACATCACCCCAGGACCGGCGCCAGTGGTGGAGAAAGTGACAGTTCTGGATGGAGTATTGAGTGGCTACCCTCTGGATTCTTGCGCACTGAGCTGGACGCTGAACAGTTGGGTTACGTGCGTACATACACCGATGGCTTAGCCGTATTTTCGGTGTTCCTCGAGGCACGTGGATCCGATGGCGCCGCACCGGTCGGTGGTGAAGGTAGCGCTATGCAGGGGGCCACTACGGCCTATACCCGGTCTGTCAGCAGTGGCAAACGGGCTTGGTTAGTTACGGTAATCGGGGAAGTCCCGGTCAATACCGCCCGTCGAGTGGCAGAATCGGTAGGAATAGCCGGTTAGGAGCGTCGTCCTGATATTTACCCATTTAGTGTGGAATAGCTGCCGTGTTGGTTGAAACCGGTCGAGTCGCCGCTATTGAACCAGAAGGTCTCTGGGTTGAGACCATGCGACGCAGTACCTGTGGGAGCTGTGAAGTCAAGCAGGGCTGTGGCCACGGCATAATGAATGAGCTTTCCCAAAAACGACGCAATTATACCTGGGTGCCATTGCAGGGCGAGTCCGCAGGTAATTTTTCATTGAATGACGATGTTGATATTGGTTTACCCGAAGACGTTCTCTTGTTCGGTTCCTTCGTTGTGTACATTGTGCCGATCTTATCTATGCTCCTGATTGCTTTGTTAGGGCAGGCGGCGTTTGCCTCGATACTGGGTATGGATCAAGGCGCTGCTGTTGGAGCTGTGGCTGGATTTTTGGGCGGTGTTGTTATCGTGCGATGGCACGCGCGTAGCACTCGTTTTGATACTCGGACGCAGCCTGTATTGTTATCGGCTACTCGACCCGTACAGTTGGTTTGATATTCCATTTTTTAGTAAGTAGGTAATTAGGAAAGATGACTATGTTTGACAGATCTCGCTTCTTATTGATCTTCACCATTTGGTTCCTCACACTGGCCAGCGTGCAGGTCGGTGCCCGAGATTTACCCGATTTCACCGAAATTGTATCGAGTCACTCTCCCGCCGTGGTGCGTATCGAGATAGAGCAAAGTGTTCGCGCCGGTCGCGGGCCATCGCAAATTCCCGAGGGTGTTCCCGAAGGCTTGCGACGTTTTTTTGAAGGGGGTGGGAATCAGCCGCCGCGGGCACGTCAATCGCTGGGCTCTGGATTCTTCATTTCTAGCGATGGTTATGTAGTCACCAACAATCATGTGGTCGATGGTGCCAGTAATATCATTGTCAGAACCAGTGATCGCCAGGAGTTTTCGGCGGAGGTCGTGGGTGCCGATGCAAGGTCAGATCTCGCGCTTCTGAAAGTGGAGGGTACTAATCTACCCACTCTCAAGCTGGGCAAGTCGGATTTGCTGAAAGTCGGCGAGTGGGTGCTGGCGATGGGCTCGCCTTTTGGCCTGGATTTTTCGGTCTCTGCCGGTATCGTCAGCGCTAAGGGCAGAAGCTTGCCCACAGAAAATAATGAGAATTACGTTCCTTTTATTCAAACCGACGTTGCTATTAATCCGGGTAATTCGGGTGGTCCTCTATTTAATCTGGCAGGAGAAGTGGTGGGCGTAAATTCACAAATATACACTCGCTCTGGTGGTTCGATCGGACTGTCTTTTGCCATTCCGGTCAGCGTTGTACATAACGTAATAGCTCAATTGAAGGCTAATGGTGAGGTAACCCGAGGTTGGCTTGGTGTCAGTATTCAGGATGTGGACGTCAATCTGGCCGAGTCCTTTGGGCTAGACAAACCAAGAGGGGCACTCATAGCCGCGGTACAAAATGGTGGTCCA
>JBLHKV010000209.1:0-7121 GCA_047618115.1 Halieaceae bacterium
CGCCTAATGCCTCGAACCAATAGGGCATTCTTTTGGGTACGGTATCGAAAACAGCACCTTGAACTACAATGCCACCCGGATCAGCCAGTTGCTCCAGCCTTTGCGCCATAACCACGCCGGAACCGGTTATGGTTCCGTCAGCAATAATAACTTCACCCAGGCTGATCCCTATCCGCAGTTGGGGCTTTATATCATCCTCAAAAGTTTTATTGGTCTTTTGATTATGAGATTGAAACGCGAGAGCTGCACTGACGGCATCAGTGGTCAGCTCAAACTCAGCGACAAGGGCATCACCGCGAATTTCGCGGTGCTATTCCACCATAAGCCTTGATGGCTTTGGAAAAATTATTGAAAGCCGTTCGGATTCTATTGTGGGCAATTGCTTCGTCAAGTTGGACAAGAATTGTTGATCCAACAATATCGGCATGGAGAATTACGACTAGCCTTCGTGATTGAAGATTCTCTCCCATTATTCCTTATTGTTATGAATTAGAGTGGTTAGATACTATCACAGCCTTAATATTGTATTTTAGACGTTGTACTAAAACATGGGGGTCCGCTTATGGCGTCGACCGGTTGAGGTCACCGCCGAAGATTGTCTCTCACTTCCATGCTACGGGTGTTCGCTGTAGGCACTTCTCGGCCTCTCATCCTTGATCCGCCAGCGACCGATTCTGACACCGCAAAGCGTGCAGGAAGCCGATGGAAACGCGTTAACTTTTTTAACCCTTCCCTGAGGCAGGGTTAAATTATCGTCGCTGAAATCGCCCGATATCAGACACTCAATCCGAGGCATCAGAAGGCAATCTTCGGCCAGGAGTCATCACTCGGCGATAATAAAAAACCCCGAACAGTGGTGGGGCTAATTATCTAAATCATTAAAATTGCCCGGCTAGTTTTCGGGATTCTTGATTGTCCCCGACCCTTTGAATATAGGATGGAGGCTGATGCAGGTAAGCTGGCCCTTCGAGAAGCACTTTTTCGGGATGTTAGTAAATATTGCTCGACCATCATCTGTCTTATGTTCAATAAATGTCAGTGGTGCGTCATGAGGTGGCCCATCATAAGGATGTGGGGCCGCGCTGCATGTATAAAACATTCCGCAAAGAGTTATTATTAACCTCGTCATATCCATTCCCTCAATAGATCCCGTCATCTTCACTATAGATAGTAGTCGATTTACGTGACATGGGTCAGGAACTGACACTTGCTATACGCTTGTGTGCGGTTGCGGGAGGTGTCGGGAAAGGACCGGCACGCAGTTTTCTCTTTTCAGCAGTACCTCGGCCTTGGAAATAATATCGTCGCAGAAATCGCTCGATACTCAGGTGATCTGAGTCGGGTTTTCCGGGATCAATATTCTCCAAAGGAGTCACTGAGAAGTGCTTAGCGGGAGGCCGAGAACGGCACACACCGGACCCTCAGGTTAGCGGGGAATTGCCGTTTAATAGTTCGTGTTTATAAAGGCTTGCGGCCCCGAATATGTCCTGGACGGAGCTGCCCTTGTTTCGATACGACAGCCCTTGCCTTAGCCCGAGCCAACCAATCATCTGCATCTTCCTGTCCCAGTGTGGCGACCATATAGCTGTAACCTGGACCACCCATTTGATCGACCAATTTCCTTGAAAAATCTGCAAACCATTTGTTTCGATCCAGTAAGGCCGTATCCGAAAACCCCAGGTCACCAAGCAGCGAGCCATCATTTTGAATCGGTGTCATTGCAAAACTTAAACCGGTTCTCTCCACCCAGTTTGACATCTCTTCTGTGAACGGCTCTTCGCCGCAATACCAGTCACTCATAACCACCCATCCCCCTGGTTTGAGCACACGATAAACTTCACTGAAAAGTGATTGCTTGTCTGGAATATGAATAATTGAGTCCTTGCTGAATACGACATCAAAGGTGGCGTCATCAAAAGGCAGCGGACCAGGAGTAACAAATTGCAGATCAATCTGATTTTCTAAATTCTGAGAAGAGACAGTTGCCTGCGCCTCCCTCAGCACCGGCTCCTCTACGTCAATACCCGTGACTTTACCTGCACCGTGATTGGTTACCAACAGACAGGCTGGGCCACCAATACCCACACCTATATCGAGCACTTCCTTGCCGCTCATATCAATTCCCTCGACAATCTTGGCTACCTCTTCTACCCCTCCAGGTGACAAAAATCCTTTACCAAACGCGATTTGTAACTTGGTAATAAACTCGTCCGTATACCCTATGTCTTCATTGCCATGCATTTGTAACTCCCCATATTTTTCGTTTTAGCGTGGCATTATAACAATTTGACTCTGAGGCTGTGTTTCCCGATTGCAGACACTCACAGCTAAGAACTCAGTGGCAATCTTCGGCACTAACCGGACACCCACATAATTGCGGCGAGCAGCCGTTAACGCCCCGAAGTGTGCACTGGTTTAAATACCACCAGATGAAATTATTAATTCGTTCAATACGAATATAAATGATAATTTTTATCATTTATATTAACTATTAAAATTAAGTATTTAATTGACTCAGATCAACCCCCGAGATACCGAGCCTGTTAGTTTAAAGACGTATAAATCTTTCTTTTCGAACTCTGGAGGTATGAAATGCACACTGCACTAAATACATGTCGAATATTTGTCCTACTGCTTTTCACGTCCGTAATGTCCACGGCAATCGCCGATAAACCAGACTTCTCTCTTTGCGACGGCTTAAAGGGAGCCGCGAAGGGATTGTGCCACGCTGGTATTGCAGTGGGTTGCGATCAAGAGGCTTCAAATGCATGCGAGCAGATTGAAGAACAATACACAGCCAAAACCGGCAACGAACCACCCTGGGCCGATAGAACGATCTTTGTAACATCTGAAGTGGCGGGCACTGTGCCCCTTGATGGAACGTGGGGATTTGAATGCGAGAATGAAGAACTTGGGGAAGAAAATGACGTAAACGAAGTGCTCGTATTTTTGGGCGACACTGTTGAGGCGCATGAAATTGTATACGAGTCTAAAGATGGAAATTGCACCGGTGCTGTAGAAATCACAATACTTGCGACAGGAACAGTAGCCGCGGTTGACCAATTTATGGTGTTGGGCTGGATTGACGAGGACAATCAGTCACCATTTGCTCCCGCAAGGAACGATGGAGGGGGTAACTTAACGTACCAACCCTACGTTGTTCCTCTGGAATTTGACGTAGAAGGCGTAGAACCCATCGAACGAACATTTGTATATGTAGATGATACCGCCGAACCTTGGTGTTTCTACCGTGAATACGCCGAAGATGATGACGATGTATGGGGTGAATACCTGAGTTTCTCCGAACCAAGGTGCAAACAGTAAGCAAAAAGTAAACTTGCCTAGTAATAAAAAGGTCAGCAAGGATGCTGGTCTTTAATATTTTTGTGGGATGGCTGAATTTCTTTGAGAGTCCGTTCATGGCCGAAGGTTTCCGCTCTCCTTCATGCGACGAGCGTCTCAAAAGGGCACCAAGCCGTCCTCGCACGTTGCTATCTGAATGACTGCTATCTTAGAGTAGGTTTCTAGAACGAACTAATTCAAGAATAATTCTCAGGAGCAGACGTTCGAGCGACAATTATTTGCTCCCGCTTTCAGCACATAGCGGTCCCTCGACCCACACGATGGCCTATTCGCTACTACTCCCGAGACCCTGCATGGCCTATGTTAAGCTATTTTATCGTCGGCTTGCCGATATCGGGAGTGAACCGTGGATGTTAATGCCTGGCTTATGACGTTAGGGCTTGAAGAGTACACCCCCTCATTTGTCGAGAATAAGATCGATTCCGAGCTGTTGCTGCAGTTGACAGACGACGATCTCAAGGCGTTGGGTGTCAGCGCGCTGGGCGATCGAAAGCGATTGCTTGCGGCGATCTCCAAGCTGGGCCCAGGCTGTGCGGCCAACCCCGTCGAGACCCAGTCTCCCCTGGCCTATACGCCAAGCCATCTCGCCGATAAAATCCTGAGTTCTCGCCAGGCGATGGAAGGTGAACGCAAACATGTCACCATGTTGTTTGCCGATATCAAAGGTTCAACGGCGCTTATTGAGGGCCTGGATCCTGAAGAAGCAGCCGGGCACCTGAACCCCGCGCTTGCGGCGATGATGGACCCGGTCCACCGCTATGAAGGGACGGTCAACAGGGTTCAGGGTGACGGCATCATGGCGCTGTTCGGCGCGCCGCTTGCCCACGAAGACCACGCCGTTCGCGCGTGCTTCGCCGCAATCGCAATTCGGGATTCGTTCGCAGGTGGTCTCGATGTTCGCGTAGGCCTTCACTGTGGTGAGGTTCTTGTCCGTGCGCTCCGTAACGACCTATCGATGGATTATGACGTGGTGGGGTCAAGCGCACATCTGGCGGCTCGAATGGAGCAGAGCGCTACATCCGGGACTATTCGTATAACTGAGTCGGTGCACTCACTGGCAGAGGGCTATATCGAATCACGATCTTTGGGTCCGATCTCGGTCAAAGGACTACGGAAAAAGGTCGAGGTATACGAACTCATCGGACGGACATCGCTTCGCATGCGTTGGGAGGCACGCGCCGCGCACGCGCTGACAACTTTCGTGGGACGACAGCGTGAACTGGAAAGCCTGCTGACGGCCGCCGATAGCGTCGCTTCTGGTCAGGGTCAACTGGTAGCCCTGGTAGGCGACGCGGGAATCGGAAAGTCACGATTAGTCCACGAATTCACTCAGCTTCCGCAGTTCGACGACTGGACTCTTTACCAGACGGGCGCGCTGCCTCACGGCATGAACACCCCCTATTTGCCTCTGGGAATCCTGCTCCGCGCTATCTTTAAAGTCGGCGACCGAGACGACCAGGCGGAGATCGACAGCAAGATGCGCGCGGGGCTCGCTCAATTCGTGACGAAAGTTGATCCACTGCTTCCGGTCATACAGGTACTCATGGACCTCCCGGTTTCGGACCCGAACTGGGCAGCCCTGAATCCGCAGGAGCGAGCCAGCCGCATTATCGATGGTGCCAAGAACCTGCTATTGCAGACCGCGAACGCGCGGCCCATGCTGCTGGTCATCGAAGACCTGCATTGGATCGATTCCGAGTCGCAACGTGTTCTCGACTCACTAGTCGAGGGAATGGCAGTTCATAAAATTCTCCTGGTGGTTACACATCGTCCGGAATTCCAGCACCACTGGATTGGAAAAAGCTATTACACGCGTACCCGGGTAGACCCTTTCGCGGCAACCTCTACCCACGAAATGCTCGACAATTTAATCGGCATGGACTCCAGCCTCGAATCAATCAAGCGCCTTTTGATTGAGCGCACGGAGGGACGTCCACTATTTATCGAGGAAACTGTGCGTTCGCTCAAGGAAGCTGGCGTGCTGTCAAAGAAAAATGGTGTAGTACGACTCGAAAGCGACACTGCAACCATCGACATTCCCGCGTCGGTTCAAGACGTCCTGGTCGCGCGGATCGATCGCCTTGCACCTGAACTCAAGGACCTGCTACAGACTGCGGCGGTTATAGGGCGCCGTGTTCCGGTTCACCTGCTGCAAACCATCGAGGGATTGTCAGTGGAAGCCCTGCATGCGCGGCTCTCGGCCTTGCAGTCAGCGGAATTTCTTTACGAGGTCGGCAGCGGCGAGGACGAAACCTACCTCTTCAAGCACGCACTTACCGAAGAGGTCACCTATGCGTCATTGACACAGGACACTCGGCGTCAGTTGCATGGTCGTCTCGTAGATGCCATCGAGATGGCATATGCCGGACGGTTGGAGGAACACGTGGAGGAACTGGCTCACCACGCCCTACTGGCGAAACGGTGGGACAAGGCCTTCGCCTACAATCGCGAAGCCGCGAAAAAGGCCCACGGACACTCGGGATATCCAGCCGCCATCGCACGTTTCGAAAACGCACTGGCTGCCCTTGAGCATCTTCCCGATGACGAAGAGCACTTGCTTGACAAGATAGACATTCGACTCGAGATGCGCACGGCATTATGGCCACTTGGACGGCACGATGAGCTGGAAAAACGGGTGCTCGAGGCGGGCGAACTTGCGGAGCGAGTCGGCGACATTGCGCGCCATGCGAGCGTGCACAATTATCTGACCGCCCATTACTGGCAGGCGGGTGAGCACGCGCGTGCTATCGAGCATGGCGAAAAGGGCATCGCTCTCGCCGAACGCGCTGAAGACTTCTCGGTGCTCTTTACGACTACCCAGCATCTCGGGCTCGCCTTCAATGCCCGCGGCGAGTTCGAGCGTCAGGTTGAGTTGCATCGACGGGTGGCGAAGAAGCTCACTGGGCCACCTGCTTACCATCGACACGGGATGGCTGGCTATCCCGCAGCCATCACCCGCGGGTTTCTGGCCTGGGGGCTCGCCGAGTTGGGTGAATTCGACGAGGCGCTCGGTTGGGCTCGTGAAGGCATCGAAATCGCGAGCGAAGTTAACAGCGCCATGAGCACAGTGTGGGTAACCGATTACCTGGCAATGACCCATCTTCGTCGCGGTGATTTCAATGAGGCCATCACACTTCTAGAGCCCAATTCCGAGCTTTGTGAGCGCGCCGAGGTTCGACTCCTCAAGACCATCACCTGTGGCATTCTTGGTCTTGCACACAGCGCCGCCGGCCGACATTCAGACGCGATACCCTTACTCGAGCTTGCGGTGGATGCAGATACTTTGCGCTACCATCCAGAAGGGTCGGGTTACCCCTTCGTCTGGCTTGCCGATGGTTATCTGCGAGCGGCTCGCTTATCGGAGGCCCACGAGGCGGCGGCACGAGCCCTGGCGATTGCCCAAAAACAGGGCGAACGCGGTCACGAAGCCTGGGCACTGTTCACGCAAGCGGAGATCGAAAGAGCGAATCGATCTTCCTTCGAGAGCGTGATCTCGGCCTACGACATCGCACTCGATATCGCAAAGCTCTGTTCGATGCACCCGCTTACCGCGCGATGTCACTTTGGCCTTGCTTTGGTCGATATCGAAATGGAGGGGGCCAAGGAAGGAAGTCAATCACTTAACAAAGCACGGGACTCGTTTAGCACCATGGGAATGCAGCATTGGTTGGATCAAGTGGACGGTTTGTTGGGAATGCCGAGCTGATCGATCGATAAGCAAGTATTCAAACATTGAGAGTCCGCAGCACTTAGGCGAC
>JBLHKV010000210.1:0-7101 GCA_047618115.1 Halieaceae bacterium
TTGCGGCGACCTGGTGTATCCATTTGGCGACAGTCCAGCGTTTGTAGCTGCGCTAGAGGACGCCGCCGGAGAAATAGTGAATAGCGGAAAAATCCTGTTGGGCCTGGGTGGCGATCACTTTGTCGCCCTACCCCTACTCAGAGCCCACAACCCAATCCACGGTCCGGTGGCACTGATTCATTTTGATGCGCATACAGACACTGATAACGACGGCGGTATTTACGACCACGGGGCCATGTTCCATCACGCCCGCATGGAGGGTTTGATTGCGGATGAAAACTCGGTACAGGTGGGCATTCGAACCAGCTATCCCATTGACGACCACCCATTCACGGTGCTGGATGCAGACTGGGTCTGTGGACATACGCCCGCGGAGGTCGCCAGTCGAATCGCTGCGATCGTGGGCGATCATCCGGCCTATATCAGCTTTGACATAGACTGCCTCGATCCTGCATATGCACCGGGGACTGGCACTCCGGTGGCCGGTGGCGTGACCACCAATGCGGCCCTACAAATTTTGCGGGGACTCGCCGGCTTGAATTTAATTGGTATGGATATTGTGGAAGTCAGCCCCGCCTATGATCAAGCCGAGGTAACGGCGCTGGCTGCGGCAACACTGGCGCTGGAATTTATGTATGTGATCGCTTCGCAACGGCAATGATAGACAGCGTACAATCTGAAAATCTGGCTGAGCGTCCCTCGACCTGCGCCAAGCAGATCAGAGAGGGGTTTTTCCGTCTCAAATTTCAGCCTGAACTCGAGAGGGGCTTCAAGGAGTACTTCCTCGACATCCACGTCAGTCGAGTGCGCTTCACCCTTTCAGTTGCCGTGGTACTCACCTTGTTGTTCTCGCTCACGGACCACCTGCGCCTCCCTGCGGACATTGTCGCCCTAACCTACCCTGCACGGGTCGCACAGGTGTCAGGGCTGTTGTTGATATGGCTGGTAATACGCTACGAAATCCGCCAGTACCTGGCGGCGACCGTAACTTTGGTGTTATTGATTTTTGGGGTTTCGATCCCGCTGATTCTTGGGCAGATCAACGTCGCCAACTCTCACTCCCCAATTCATGCGCTGACGCTGTATCAGGCCAAGGACGCAGGCCGCAACAGGGTTGTGCTGCAAAATTTTTCCCAGCAAAGGACCGCCCGATAGTGAGTAGTAACAACGCGTTATCAATCGATCCTGAGCTGGCTAGATTCGCCAAGCTTGCGCTGGCCGGTATCCACCGCGAGTACCCGAATCACATTCAGCATCTTGTCGATGAATCGGGTCAAATGGCGGAGCCACACCAACTCCATCCCGCCTTCTACGGATGTTTCGATTGGCACTCGGCGGTACACAGCCATTGGTTACTAGTTCGCTTACTACGCCTGCACACGGAGGGGCTCGACCGGGAGAAAGTCATCGCAGCGCTGAGTAAGAGCTTTACCGTGGAAAACCTGACCGGAGAATTTACATACTTTGCAGCGGTCGATCGAGCCAGCTACGAACGCCCCTACGGGCGGGCCTGGTTTCTGCAGCTAACCGCGGAATTACGCATGTGGAAAGACCCACTAGCGAAGCGCTGGCTGAAAATACTGGAACCCTTGGAAGACCTTATACTGCAACAGCTTATCCCCTGGATTAAGTCTCAGCACTACCCAATACGCACCGGCCTGCACAACCAAACCGCCTTTGGTTTTACTCTGATGCTCGACTGGGCGCGAGTCGCCAATCGAGAAGACATAGCCAAGGCGCTGTGTGAGACATCTCGGCGCTTTTTCGGCGCGGATTGTTCAGCGCCGCTGGCTTATGAGCCCTCGGGCACAGATTTCCTTTCACCAACCCTGATAGCGGCAGACTTGATGCAACGGGTCTTGACCGCGGGCGAGTTCACAACCTGGCTAGATGGCTATCTTCCCGACTTACCTCGCGATGACAATACGGTATGGCTGCAACCGGAACATGTCAGCGACATCAGCGATGCCCAGATGGTTCACCTGGATGGCCTCAACCTGAGCCGGGCATGGGCGCTGTTCAATATTGCCGACTCGCTGCCTGAGCAAGACGCCAGACGAGCCCCACTGAGAGCCACGGCCGAGGACCACGCCTGTGCAGGGTTGGCATCGGTAACAGGAGAACACTATGCCGGTGGGCACTGGTTGGCGAGTTTTGCTGTTTATCTGCTAACCCGGTCCAGCCCTACCAACTCATAGCCCTCGGAGGACGTCCAGTGCCGGACCTCAACAAAGCCGAACCCGGCATAGAGTGCCAATGCTGGGGCGTTGGCCTGCGCGGTATCTACCCGCCACAACACATCGCGGTTTTCGGATAGCAACTTTTCGAGCATGAAACTGGCAACACCGCGGCGCAGAAACCCATCGCCAACCACCAGTCGAGATAACTCCAGATAGGACTCGCCAACGATCACCTCGACGGCACCGCACAACTGGTCGGCGTGGCCGGCAGCATAGAACTGATGAGTGCTCGCCTGTACATCGAGAGACGTTTCTCGTAGCGGTGGAAAATCTGAAGCGCCGAGCAATGCCGCCTCGCGACCGTAGGCCTGTAGCGACAGCTTACTGATTTCTGTGGCGTGATCCGCAGCGCGCAAAGGCAGCCAGTCCAGCGTGAATTTCTCGTGAGCTGTACTCATCCAGCCACAACCTAAACCACCTCGGCGAGATCGCCCTTCTTCTCGAGCCACACCTTGCGATCGCCAGCCCGCTTTTTGGCGAGCAACATATCCATCATCTCATTGGTCTCGTCGCCGGCATCCAGTACCAGACGAACCAGACGGCGGGTATCCGGATCCATGGTAGTCTCGCGCAGTTGCAGTGGGTTCATCTCACCCAGACCTTTGAAGCGCTGAACATTAACTTTGCCGCGCTTCTTCTCCGCCTCGATACGGTCCAACACACCCTGCTTTTCGCTTTCGTCCAAGGCGTAATACACCTCTTTGCCCACATCAATTCTATACAGCGGCGGCATCGCCACATGCACGTGACCGGCTATTACCAATGGGCGGAAGTGGCGCAGGAACAGGGCACAAATCAAGGTCGCGATATGCAGGCCGTCCGAATCCGCATCGGCGAGGATACATACCTTGTGATAGCGCAGCCCGCTGAGGTCATCGCTGGCAGGATCTATACCCAATGCCACGGAGATATTGTGTACCTCCTGGGATGCCAAAATTTCTTGCGAGTCGACCTCCCATGTATTCAGAATTTTACCGCGAAGCGGCAGAATCGCCTGAAAGACCCTATCTCTTGCCTGCTTGGCTGAACCGCCAGCCGAGTCCCCCTCGACCAGAAACAATTCGCCAGCAACTGGATCCTGACTTGAGCAATCCGCCAATTTTCCGGGCAGTGCCGGGCCGGCAGTCACTCTCTTCCGGGCAACTTTTTTAGAATTCCGCACGCGGCTTTGTGCACTGTTGATACACATCTCGGCCAACTGCTCAGCCTCTTCTGTGTGCTGATTCAGCCAGAGACTGAAGCAGTCCTTGGCGACGCCAGAGATAAATGCCGCAGCTTGTCTCGACGAGAGTCGCTCCTTGGTCTGGCCTGAAAACTGAGGGTCCTCGAGCTTCGAGGACAAAACATAACTGCAGCGCTCCCAGATATCGTCCGGGGTCAACTTCAATCCCCTGGGCAGAAGACTGCGGATATCGCAAAACTCACGCATTGCCTCCAACAACCCAGTGCGCAGACCATTGACGTGGGTACCACCCTGGGAGGTGGGGATCAGGTTCACGTAGCTCTCTGTGGTCAGCTCGCCGCCTTCAGGCAACCACTGCACGGCCCAGTCGACACCTTCGTTACTACCACTGAAGCTTCCCACAAAAGGTTCTGCCGGCAATACAGTCCAATCCGCCGTGGCGCCTCTGAGATAATCGGTGAGTCCGTCTTCGAAATACCACTCATCCGCTTGTCCGCTCTTCTCGTCCTTGAAAGTAACCTTGAGCCTCGGGCAGAGCACCGCCTTGGCTCGAAGCACGTGGCGTAATCTCGACACGGAAAAATTTATCGAGTCAAAGTACTGTGGATCCGGCGTGAACAGAATACGAGTACCAGTATTGCGCTTACCGCAGCTGTCTATTACCACCAGTTCCGACGTCTTTTCACCGCCGCTGAAGTTCATCTGATGTACCTGGCCGTCCCGGCGGATGGTGACCTCCAACTGGCGCGACAGCGCGTTGACCACCGAAACGCCGACGCCGTGAAGGCCCCCACTGAACTGATAATTCTTATTGGAGAACTTACCGCCCGAGTGCAGTGTACTCAGGATCACTTCCACCCCTGGCTTACCCTGCTCGAGGTGGATGTCTACAGGCATGCCGCGGCCATTGTCGACGACCGAGAGCGAACCATTTTTAAACAGCTGAACATTTATTTCGTCGCAGTGACCAGCCAGGGCCTCATCGATACTATTGTCGACCACCTCCTGGGCCAGGTGATTCGGGCGCGTTGTATCGGTATACATGCCCGGTCGTTTTCGAACAGGCTCAAGTCCAGTCAGGACTTCGATGGAATCGGCGTTGTAGTCGCTCATTAGGTGTCTCTGGGGAACAGCAGGCTAGCCATGTATTGTGGCCAAGTCTGGATAGAAATCAAGATAGAAGGTGCTTTCTCAGCAGAATGTTGCGTTTGAGATTCAACAAAGTTAGAGTCGTTGCGTCGTAAAGTTACAGGTAGACGAGCAGGTCGATTCGCTTTCCTAGTTGAACGTAGTTGGGCAAGTGATCTCCCTGTCCCCTTGTGGGATAGATTAAGGAGTTCTTGTGCGGTTAGACAGAGCGTTAACAGTTCTTCCCCGGCAGATTGCCCCGCGCAACCTGGCATCCCCTCTGTGCTTTTCAGCATTGCATCCATTCCAGATTATTTCTATACGAGAGCTGCACAGCTCGCCCCATTGTGGGGAGAACCGCTGAGTTGAGCGACACCACCACAGCAGAACTTTTGCCCTTCATTGTCTATTTTGGGGCCGTCATACTGTTGGTCGCCACAATGCTGGGCCTGTCTTTTATTTTAGGCCAAAGACGCCAGTCCAAAGCGACCAACATGCCTTTTGAGTCCGGGGTCATCTCAGTTGGCAGTTCGCAGCTGCGACTGTCGGTCGACTTCTACCTCATCGCTATTTTCTTTGTTATTTTTGATCTTGAAACCGTTTTCATTTTCGCCTGGGCTATCGCATTTTTTGAGCTTGGCTGGGAAGGATACTTTGCCATTTTGGCATTTATTCTGGTGCTGACCGTCGCCCTCATATACGAGTGGCGCTCTGGGGCGCTGGACTGGGGTGTCAAAACCCGAACTGGATTGCGAGGGGCCTGACGCCGTGGAGTGGAATCTAACCAGACCGGAGGACACGATTGCCAGCCAGGGCGGGCTTTCACCTGGCGGTGTATCAATTGAGGAGCAGGTCAAACGCAACGTTGCCTTTGCCCGCCTCGAAGACTTGATCGCCTGGGGTCGCGCTCACTCATTGTGGCCATTCAACTTTGGTTTGTCTTGTTGCTATGTAGAGATGGCTACTTCATTCACCAGTCGTCACGACATTGCCCGCTTTGGCTCGGAGGTTATCCGCGCGACACCGCGACAGGCAGACCTGATGGTTATCTCCGGTACGGTGTTTCGGAAAATGGCGCCGGTGGTGCAGCACTTGTACGAACAATTGCTGGAGCCCCGCTGGATAATTTCAATGGGGTCGTGCGCCAACTCGGGCGGCATGTACGACATCTACAGCGTGGTCCAGGGGGTCGACAAGTTTATCCCGGTTGATGTCTATGTTCCGGGATGTCCGCCACGGCCAGAAGCGCTGATGCAGGGCTTGATAATGCTGCAGGAATCTATTGAGAAAGAACGCCGCCCACTCAGCTGGGTGGCGGGAGATCAAACGGTTGTTAAGCCAGACATGCCCAGCCAGCGGGACAAATTGAACGAAGAACGCAGCCGGGCCACCATCCTGCGCAGCCCGGACAGCGTATGAGGCGAGAATAATGCAAACGGCGGAGGCGACCATAAATAATAATACGCCCAATGCCACCATCCCCGAAGCAGTTGCCCAGCAGGCAACGGTCGATGGCATACCCACCTATTGGGTGGAGGCAGGACAGCTGCATACTGTCATGCGCAGACTGAAACCCCAGTATCCCATGCTGTACGACCTGTTCGGCATTGACGAGCGACTGCGCAAACACCGCGATGGCCAGCCCGCCGCCGATTTCACCGTCGTCTATCACCTGCTATCGCTGAGTAACAACACTGACATACGCATCAAGGTGGCGGTTCTGGAACCCGCAAGTGTGCCCAGTATCGTCAATATCTGGCAGTCTGCAAACTGGTACGAGCGCGAGGCCTGGGATATGTTTGGCATCGTATTCGATGGTCACCCGAGCCTTCGCCGGATACTGCTACCACCCCTGTGGGAAGGTCATGCCCTGCGCAAAGAGCACCCCGCGCGAGCCACCGAAATGGAACCTTTCAGCATGAGCCCTGAGTTGCTCGACGCCGAGCAGGAAGCGCTATTGTTCAAACCCGAAGAATGGGGTATGAGCAGGGCCTCGGACGATACTGAATTTATGTTTCTGAACCTGGGCCCGAATCACCCCAGCGTGCACGGCGTATTCCGAATTGCGCTGCAACTCGATGGTGAAGTTGTCGTGGATTCAGTACCCGACATCGGCTATCACCACCGCGGCGCCGAGAAAATGGGCGAACGGCAGAGCTGGCACTCCTACATTCCCTACACCGACCGGATCGACTATCTCGGTGGTGTCATGAACAACATGCCCTATGTAATGGCTATCGAACAGATGGGCGGTATTGAAGTTCCAGACCGCGCCAAAGTTATACGCATTATGCTAGCCGAACTGTTTCGCATATCCAGCCACCTGGTTTTCTACGGTACTTTCGCCCAGGACGTAGGGCAGATGTCTCCCGTCTTTTATATGTTTGCCGACCGCGAACGGCTGTTCGGTATTATCGAGGCAATAACCGGTGGCCGCATGCACCCCGCCTGGTTCCGTATCGGCGGCGTTGCCCAGGATCTGCCCAAGGGCTGGGAAACGCTGGTGCGCGACTTCATCGACAGCATGCCCGCGCGCCTCGATCACTACGA
>JBLHKV010000211.1:0-7085 GCA_047618115.1 Halieaceae bacterium
AGACCAGCATGGCCTGCATCCATAAAGCGTTACGCAGTGTACCTTGGTCATCGCTTTTGGTGAGAGAGCTGGGGAATGTTCCAGAGGGCACCTCACTAAACATAACGCGAATTGGAGATTCAGCCCAAACAACAAAGGCTGCAATTGCACCACCAGAAAGAAAAATCATACAGGCCCGGGCAAACAGCTGGGGCTGTATGCCCAGCATCTCGGCGAGTGCCTCCCAAATATCGTAAAGACCCGTTGCGAGTGTTAACGAGCTCAACGGCACTAAGAGCGCCACCGCGACTGTGGCGAGCACATAGGTGACGGCAATGACGACGGTTGAAACAATTATGGCACGCGGGAAATCCTTGGCGGGATTGCGCGTCTCACTGACATAAGGCGCCGCAACCTCTGCCCCTCCCACTGCAAACAAAAGCCACGAAAAGGTCGCGAAATAATCCAGGTCGAGAGTGGGAATCAACGCCTCAGTGGTAAACGGTGTGGCAGACTGACGCCAGCCCCCCACAACCAGGACCACGGGAACTAAGACAAGCAGCACGACGAGGGCGATAGTGCCCCGGCCAAACCAGTCTGCGTAAATCGAAAATCGCTTTACACCGCGGCAAGCCAAACAAGTTATCAGGATGCATAACAGCACTCCAAAAATTGGTAGCAAGATCGCCGCGTTCTCAAAAATATCGGTACCGGTGATGGACAGGGAAATGCGCACAGGCAGACGACTGAAGGAACTTTGCAGGTACATAAGATTAGACACGAAGTATGACCAGGTTCCTACAAAGGCCCACTTCTCTCCGAGGCCTCTTTCCATGTAGCTGTAGATCCCACCCGTTTTCTTTGTATCAGAAGCAAACTCCGCCAATATCAACGCAAGTGGCAGAAAATAGAGAACGCCAACCAGAAACCACGAGGGAATTGCACTCAGTCCAATCTCGACCAGGTTATCGATCACGTTGGCAAAACCAAACGTGGCAACCACGATGATCATTGTCAGCGTAGAGACGGAAATTCCAGGAGCTTTGGGGTTCTTCATTACGGTTTAATGTAGCAGTGAGATGCTAAGGACGCCAGTCCCCATGCCTAAATCACTTCTCATTTTGCTGTATTATTAATGATTGTTTATCGAGTGTTATTTATTGTTTATCAATATGTATTTATTGATAAACAGCTTTCGAAATACTACACTCCTCGGCCTTAACAAGCCCAACTGTAAATGAGTGATCGAGGAGACCTTTATGATTTCAATTGCGATACTGGTGCAAGTCTCAATAATGTACCTGGCCATCCTTTACTGGTTATTCAGCCGTTTTAGGATCAAAGAAATCTGGCGGGACGGAGAAAGCACCTCACAATCTGTGGGTAGTCGTCGTCTAACCGGGTTCGTAAAACGTATCCTCGATGTTTTCATGCTTTTGTTTTCTCTGGTTATTGTAATGTGGCCGCCGGTTCTACTGGTGATGGCCATTTCACAAAGCATAGTCCCTACCTGGGGTATTGATGTCAGTGCTTTCGCCGGTTTCAAGATCGATATCAATGCCCTTCCCGGCGTTGCCTTCACCGGTTTACGCAACCCCGAAATCAGCGGTAGTACGTTAATCAATATCGACACCTCCAATCTGTTCGCCTGGTATTTTTTTGCAGGTGTTTCTGAGCTCGGCGCTATCATCACTTTATATGCGTTAGTCCAATTGAGGGCACTGGTTATTTCTCTCAAAAGCGGCATCTCATTCACCGACGAAAATGCCCGCCGCATAAAGAAAATTGGTGTCGTGGTCATCCTCTGGAATTCTTTCAACCCTTTCTTGCAGTACTTCGGATGGGGAGCGGTGATAAAAGAGATCACCTTCAGTACCAGCGGCATACAGTTCTATCCCTCATTTGAGATAAACACCGTCGGTATTTTCATAGGGCTAATGCTGATTTTACTTTCTGGCGTGTTGCGTGAGGCCGCAGAAATCAGCAGAGAACAGGAGCTGACCATCTGATGCCGACAACCATCAAAGTCAATATGGATCTACTGCTGGTACAACGAAAAATGAAGCTAACCGAGTTATCCGAGCGGGTGGGTGTGACGATGTCAAATCTATCTATTCTCAAGCGTGGCAAGGCCAAGGCCATTAGGTTTTCGACGCTGATAGCTATCTGTGAAGCGCTGGACTGCCAACCGGGGGATCTGCTGGAACTCGATTACGAGCCAGAGTAATGACAGCAGTATTGTATCCATCAGTGAGTATAATACCGATAAATTCCAGAAGCGGCTGTACCCACGCGCAGTCCAATTCACAGATTCACCCGAGCGACTTTATTATTATGCATCAGATTACCCGCGAGGACTGCGAGACACTCGACCATCAGGATCCCCTGGCCGATTTCAGGCTGGAGTTCGCCATTCCCGATAGCGTAATTTACCTCGACGGCAATTCGTTGGGGGCCAGACCCAAAGCTGCGTTGGCACGTGCACACGAAGTCGTCGAGCAGGAGTGGGGCATCGACCTGATCAACAGCTGGAACAAAGCCGGTTGGTGGCAGCTGCCAACCAGGTTGGGCGACAAAATTGCTACGCTGATCGGAGCCGCTCCCGGTGAAGTTGTGGTGACAGACTCTACAGGTATCAACCTTTACAAAGTGCTTTCTGCCGCCCTCGCACTGGCTCCCGATCGCTGCGTAATCCTTATGGAGGGCAGCAACTTTCCAACAAACAACTACATGGCCCAGGGTTTGGTGGAGCAATTGTCAGAAAGCCATGAGATTCGATTCGTGGAGGAACAAGACCTCGTAGCCGCTATCGATGAAGATGTCGCCGTTGTTTGCTTAACTCAAGTTCACTATAAGTCAGGGCGCGTTCTGGACATGGCCAGCATCACAGCCAAGACCCAGGCCGTAGGTGCCATTTCAATATGGGATCTTTGCCACAGCGCTGGCGCACTGGAGGTAGACCTTAACGAGTGCAACGTCGATCTGGCGGTAGGCTGCACCTACAAGTATTTGAACGGTGGTCCCGGCAGCCCCGGGTTTATCTACGTCGCTCAGCGCCATCACGGTCGCGTTCAGCAGCCATTAACCGGTTGGTGGGGCCACGCGGATCCATTCGCCTTCGACCGGGACTATCATCCTGCACCGGGTATTCGTCAAATGCTGAGCGGCACCCAGGCCATATTGAGCATGGCGCTTACCGAAGTCGGTCTGGACATTTTTTTACGCACCGATATGAAGGAAATTCGCCGCAAGTCCATGGCGCTGACCAGTTTATTTGTAGAACTTGTTGAACAGCGTTGCGCTGGGGCTGGTTTTGAACTGGTAGGCCCACGCGAAGCTGAGCAGCGCGGTAGCCAAGTGTCACTCAATCACCAACACGGATACGCTATAGTGCAGGCGCTTATCTCCCGGGGCGTCGTCGGCGACTTTCGCGCTCCAGAGAATATGCGCTTTGGCTTTACACCGTTGTACGTGGGCTACGTCGATGTATGGGATGCTGTGGAGCATCTAGCTCAGATAATGAACACCGGTGAATGGCAACACGACGAGTTTAATCAGCGTGGAGCAGTAACCTGATGCCCGATTATCGACGCGGGTTGAATTTATTCGACCAAGGCTGTCGGGAACAGCTACACTATCGCCCTTTCACATTCCCAAAAAGGATAGCAATATGTTTAGTCATATAATGGTCGGCGCAAACGACGTCCAGGAATCAAAGGAATTTTACGATGCGACTCTGGGAGCGCTTGGCTATAAACCCGGCGTCATAGACGAGCACGGCCGTTGTTTTTACTTCGATAAAAGCGGCGTTTTCTCGATCAGCAAACCGATTGACGGAGATGCCGCCGGCCCCGGAAACGGCAGCACCATCGGTTTTGCAGTAAGTGGTCCCGCTGCAGCCGACGCCTGGCATGCAGCTGGTGTAGCCAATGGCGGCATTGCTTGCGAAGACCCGCCGGGCGTACGCGAAGGCGGCGGTGGTTCACTTTACCTTGCCTATTTGCGCGACCCCTCGGGCAATAAACTTTGCGCTCTACATCGCATCAGTTGATCCTGACGACGGCCCCTGCTCAGGCAAAGGCTTGAGCCGGGGATTCTCATTCTCCACAGCCACCGCCGTTGTGGTGGCCAACATGGTTGGTACCGGCATATTTACGTCGCTGGGCTTTCAACTACTGGACATACGCTCACCCTTCGTATTGATGATGCTCTGGCTGATCGGTGGCATCACCGCGCTGTGTGGCGCTCTTTGCTACGCTGAACTGGCAACCAGATTACCGCGCTCGGGTGGCGAATATAATTTCCTCTCACAGACCTACCACCCGATCGCGGGATTCGTTTCCGGTTGGATTTCCACGACTATTGGCTTCGCAGCCCCCACTGCTCTGGCTGCAATGACATTTTCTGCCTATCTTTCCGCAACCATACCGGGACTACCAAAGACCGCGGTCGCGGTAACTCTGGTCGTAGTTCTCACCTCATTGCACTGTATATCAAGAAACACCAGTGGCGGCATGCAACAAGTCATGACAGCCGTAAAGTTACTGCTGATTGTAACGTTCTGCTTGTTAGTCTGGCTGTTCGGTAGCAACCCGCAAACACTCTCCTTGCTGCCGACCAGCGATGACTCGTCGGCAGTTTTTAGTGGGGCTTTTGCGATCGCACTTATCTATGTCAACTACGCCTATACAGGTTGGAACGCAGCAACTTACCTCACCAGCGAAATTGAAGACCCACAGCGCAACCTTCCCAGAGTATTGATAACGGGAACTACGCTGGTGATGTGTCTATACTTGCTCCTCAACTTTATTTTCCTTTATGGTGCCCCTATGGATCTCATGGAGGGCAAGATAGAGATCGGGATAGTCGTTGCAGAGCAGGCCTTCGGGGAGAATGGGGGACGGATAATGGGCGGTCTGCTGTCCCTCATGTTGATCTCCACCGTCAGTGCAATGGTCATGGCGGGCCCCAGGGTTTTACAGGTTATCGGCGAAGATTTTCGAATATTTCGCTTTCTCGCAGCGGTGCGCGATGGTGTGCCGGTGAGAGCAATTTTGTTTCAGTCGGCACTAACAATAATTTTTATTATCACCGCGACCTTCGAATCTATTCTGGTATTTTCTGGCTTCGTGCTAGGTATTAACACCTTGTTTGCAGTCGCGGGCATTTTTGTTCTGCGCTACCGTCACATTGGAGAGCAGAGTCTCTATCGGACCTTTGCCTACCCTCTTACGCCAATTGTGTACCTGAGCATCACGCTTTGGACGCTGACCTACATACTGATTAACAAACCCCTGGAGGGACTGGTAGGCCTGGCTTTGATATGCGCAGGCGTATTAATGTACTTCGTATCCAGAGGATTCGGAATAACACCAAGCTCCGTGGAGCGCGAGATCAGCTCGAACCAACCCTGAACAAACGTCTGGTGATCAGCGACTGAAACAAGGGATCAATGAATCGGTATAGGCGTCCGGACAGATATACCGGCTTACCTTTTTCGACTGCTCTTAGCCCCTCGTGTACTACCACTTCAGCGTCGTACCACAGCCACTTGGGCATCGCGTTTTTGACATCCATCAGGTCGGCTGTGCTGTGAAAATCTGTGTGGGTATAACCAGGGCAAAGTGCGCACACATTAACGCCACTACCGGCAAGAGTAAGCGCCAAGTCTTCGGACAAAGCAACCAGATAAGTCTTGCTGGGGCCGTAATTACAACCACCTGCGCTGGGAATCCGGGCCGCGACAGAGGCGACGTTAATCACCCTCCCGAATCCGCGTTGGCGCATACCCGGAATAAAGAGATGGCAGAGGTGGGCAACTGACAACATCATGAGTTGGAAGAATACCTGCTGCTCGGGCCAGTCTCGGTCTACCAGCAGGTCCGGACCAGCGACGCCGGCATTATTAATTAGATAGTCGACCTGAATTTCGTCAGTGTGTAATGCATCAAACAGTTGCTGGGGAGCGATAGGGTCGCTCAGATCAGCTGCGAGGGTGGTGACCTCAACTGCGTGGCGTTCGCGTAGTTCGGTAGCGAGCTCATCCAATTTTTCTTTACGCCGGGCAACCAGTACCAGATTGTAGCCCGTTGCCGCCAACTGCTTGGCAAATTCTTTACCCAGACCCGCCGAAGCACCCGTGATCAGCGCTGTTTTATTTCGATGCATGTGTCCTCTCCATTGATTGCGACCCCGTTAGAATAACTGCATATCATAGCTCTGTATAACGGCAGTTCTTGGCAATATGCTAGTCTTAGCTACCGAACTAATAATAAGAAGCTGCTATGTCGACAGAAGCCGTAATTTTTAGTGGCGTCGCCTTGTACATGTTAATCATGCTTGGGGTCGGCGCCTACGCATCCAAAAAGTCTAACTCTGTTTCAGAGTTTATGGTTGCCGGACGGGGTTTACCTCTCTGGCTGTGCTCCATGACGGTGATTGCAACCTGGTTTGGAGGTGCAATGATGTTGGGCGGGGCTGGGGCAGCCTACGATGATGGCATGATGGGTGTCATCGAAGACCCACTGGGCGGCGCGCTGGCCCTACTGCTGATTGGTCTATTCTTCGCCCGTATATTCCGTAGACTGCGCATGATAACGGTAGTGGACTATATGGAGCAGCGCTTTGGCAAAATCGCTGGCTTTGGTGTTGTTATATCAACCATTTTTTCCAATATCGTCTGGGTGGGTGCATTGCTGGTAGCCTTTGGCGTTGTATTCGAATCCCTGACCAGCATTCCCCTGGAGACTGGCATTATCGGCGGCGCGATTGTAATTTTTATCTACACCGCCGTCGGGGGCATGTGGGCCGTCGCTTTGACCGACTTCGTGCAAATGCTGATTATTATGATTGGTCTGATAACCCTGCTGGTCGTGGTTCTGATCGACGCTGGCGGGTGGAGTACTATTTCGCCGCAATTACCCGCAGATACGTTTCGGATGTTGCCCTTCGAAAACACCGGCGAACAGTGGCTCAATTATCTACGGGCGTGGACAATCATCGGTGTTGTCGATATATCCGCTCAAACATTATTCCAGAGAGTAGCCGCCGCAAAGGATGAGCGCGTTGCGCAAAACGCTTACTATCTGGGGGGTTTTGGCTATCTG
>JBLHKV010000212.1:0-7081 GCA_047618115.1 Halieaceae bacterium
GGGGCGTTGAAAATGTGGCGCCAGGGACTACTTAAGAAAGAGTTCCCTCGCTACCAGTATCAACGACTACGCTGGGAAAAATCTGGCAAGACTAACGAGCCTCTGGCGCTGCAAATAGACGCGCTGCTGCAAGGCCTGGCTAATGCCTCGTTCCTGGCTTTACCGGCTTTCCTAATAGCTGCAAATCCCTCTACCTCAATTTCTATTTTTGAACTCTTGGGTTTATCTATATGGGTAGCAGCGTTTGGCATGGAATCTATTGCCGACTTACAAAAGCTGTCATTTTTGCGCGAGATGAAACGAACGGGTGAGAAAAACAGAGTCTGTGATGTTGGGCTGTGGCGTTACAGTCGCCACCCCAATTATTTTTCCGAATGGGTTGTATGGAACGCCCTGGTCATCGCTTCATTTCCGTCGTGGCTGGCAATGTATGGTCAGGAAAATACCGTGCTCTGGTTGTTACTTGGCGGAGCTTTGTTGTTCGTCTCCAGAATAATGTATGTCACCTTGGTATACGCTACCGGAGCGATCCCTTCTGAATACTTTTCCGCCCAAAAGAGGCCGGGCTACAAAGACTATCAGCAGCGCACGAACCGGTTCTTTCCCGGCCCTGTAAAATCGGTCGGAAAAATAAATAGCACTGACTAGACCCACTATTCCAAGAGCACCGTATCGGGGTTGTTGAGACTCCAGTTGTACCAGTAAGTATCGAATCCTAGCAACGGCTTTGCGCAGTCTCCGCCGGAATCTTGCTCGACATCGAATTCACAGCCCGTAACAGTGCTGCTGAAGGCCTGAGTTGAATCGTGGAGCCCGTCGTTAGGGCCCCGGTGGAGAAAAACTGACTCGCTCGCGAGTTGAAATAATTTACCGTTGACCACCGTGTCGTGGGCAACCGCGTAGCTGGCACCATCCAGTCTGAAGGCAAAAATTGGCGCTTTGGTGGGTAATCGCACATCGCTTGCCGTCGCACCGCGAAAGCCCTCGCTAGACTGGAAGTAGTTGTCGTAGGCCTCCTCACTATCCTCGTGTCCATCAACACTCAATACCAGGGTATGCGGGTATTTCTCCCGCCATTCGCCCCAGGTCATTTTGCGATTCTGAGCGATTTCCTGCAGCGCTTGGCCCTTCATTTCTCCTTCCAGGCTTTCTCCACGCATGATGGCCCAGTAGCTGTCGGTCTCGCGGTCTTGCATCACCAGGGAAGCATTAATCAAACCCCCGGAGGCCTCGAAGGTCAGCTGCTTACCGTTATAGTTTCTGTCGTACACGACGCCAGTATGGGTATTGAGGATATTCAGGCTGTAGGCGCGAGCCTCGCCCCCGATCACAACGCCGAGCACATAGGTGTCGTCGTCAATCTCGGCCTCGGCGGCGCTCACGTATTCGGGCTCGGTAATCGCAGAGATAGCACCACGTGGCAGTAGCTGCTCGTAGTCCGCGAATTCATACTGTTCTGCGGAGCAAGCCATCAGTAATAAGACTCCACTAACAGCTGTAAATGACAACTTTGTATTGATACGGGCCCCCAGCAAATAGTATCGATGTAAATATAGACCGTAAAAGCCTTCCGTCGCTCCTGCAACGCCGAATACGCTAGACCGTTAACCGATGCGGTGTAGAATTAGCGGGAACGCACTACGAATCGATCGGAGCAGCCAGCATGAACGTCTCACGAACAAGGTACCTGTTAATACCTCTAGCCCTGTTTCTGGCAGCTTGCACCTTGGTTGTACCCTCTGAGCGTTCCCAATCTAGTCCACTGAATGATTCCTGGCTTATCCGCGGCGATGAAGCCAGGAGTTGGGCAATGGTCAAAAATGCCAATCTACCAACCATGACCGGTAGCCCGGAGTGGTTGAACTATATGTCGTTCGTCGAAGAAAACTTACGTACGTATGGTGTTGTCGACGTATTGCGCAATAGTTGGGGATTTCAACGCTGGGATACATCCGATGACAACCGCAACTGGTCTTTGCATTCCGACGGTCGCGCCGTGAGAGTGGCACACTACGGTGCCAATTCTGGATCAACTGGCCCGGAGGGCGTCAGCGCGGAACTGATTTACTACGATCACGATAACCCACCAGCATCGATAGTAGGGAAGATAGTCGTTATTCCGACCCGGCAGCATCCGCAGCCCCCCTATGATGACAACTACCTGGTGAATTACACGTTTAATGATTATGAGTACGCGACCGATGCCCATACATTTCAAACGCCTTTCCAGGTAGTTGACCCCGCCGATAGTTTTACCTTCGATATCTGGTGGCAGCTCGGGCAGGGACTCGATCAGATTCCGGCTCAGGGTGGAGCGGCGGGAGCAATCATTGTCTACGACATGGCTTATGAGCGCACCAGGGGGCTGTACACTTTTGGAGTACCTTCACTGTACGATTCGCCAACTTTGATACTGAGTCGCGAGGATGGCGCCCAGGTGATCACCGACGCGAAGGCAGGCAAGCGGGCCACATTAAAACTCGAGGCCACCATCGAACCCGCTGAAGCGTACCAACTCATTGCTTATCTGCCAGGCAGGGACTACGGCACGCCCGATGACGAACAGATTGTAATGGTTAACCACACCGATGGGCCGTCAATAACACAAGACAATGGCGCATTGGGTCTGCTGGCAATTGTTAAGTATTTTTCCAATATCCCGCAATCGGAACGTCGTCGTACTTTAACTCTATTTTTAGACTGTCGGCACTATATGCCAGGCATGGAGCGCGCGCATCTGGAGCCGGACTGGTTCAATCGCTACCCCGAGGCGAAACAAAAAATTGTCGCGATGATCCAGAGCGAGCATTTAGGTGAAATGGATTATCGAGAAGTTGACGGCGTGGTGGAACCCACCGGGCAGGCAGAACAGTCGTACTTGTGGACGCGTAATAACCAGAACTTGATAGATGCCGCAGTGGTGGCAGTTGATCGCTATGGCTGGTCACGAGCGCAGGTGGCAGTTCCCGAGCGTCCCGGTAAAAACGGTGGCATTCAACAGGTTTGGTGGGGTGTTGGTGCATTAGGTACCCAGGGTGGTGGTGACCGCTGCGCAGTCTGGCACTGCCTGGATGTACCGGGATATGGTTTAGGTGGATTTCTCGGTCACTACTGGGGAACTGCGGCGGATATCAGCCGTTGGAATGAGGACTTGTTTGTCAGTCAGGCAAAGACCATGACCGAGCTCACTAGCGTCTTGATGAATGCCGACCTGGAGGACATTGAGCCTTTATAATCTGGCGGGTTAAATCAGGAACTGTGCGGGGGAATCAGTACAAATTTTCCAACGTGTTGTTTGGTGACGAACTCTTTCTGCGCTTCAACTATTGACGATAATGGCAACGTCTTCGCCAGGTTCGATTGTATTTCACCCTCTTCAATAGGACCCGCAATGGCGCCGGAAGAAACCAATCTACCACCACGTTTCAATAGTTTAATCATAGTAGCAAATAAACTTCCGGCTACGTTGTCGACCACCACATCTACCGATTCCTCACCTAACTCTTGCCGCAAGTTTGCAGGCCTTCCCAGCAATAAGTCAAGATAACGGCTGTGTTGGGCGCAACATAGGGTATGTTCAAACCCGCCTCGCCTAAATAGCGTCCATCCAAATTGACTAGCAAGTTTGCATTTTCCACTTTCAGCCCAAGTGATTCATGATGATTGAAGATCTGCATATCAAATCGCAGAGCAGGTGGATTACCCACCGATCCATAGAAAAGCAAAAAACCGCCTAGATGATGGAGCAACGTACTGTTAGCCATATGAAAGGATGCCAACCAATCTCTGGGAAGAAAAACCCCACCACGGTATCGAGGATCTCGTCCCGGAACGGCACCAGAGCCAGAAGTGCGGAAAGTACGATACTACTCACGAGGCACAAGCGCAGACAGTTGGGCAAAGTGGCACGATAGACCTAGCCCAAGGAGATATGAAATTCCCTGATTGAATACCAATAGCAGCTAAGGCAGAATAACCTATCGTTGAAGGTCGAAATTTTCAATCACTGATATCCAGTTGCTTATGCGCGCCACGTACTCATTTTCCGTCTTGGGATTATCACTGCTACTGCTTGCCTGTGGGGATCGGGCGTCCATCAGCGAAGGTGCTGGGGAATTTGGTGGCCGTGGAACGGATAATCCAAACACCCAACTGCATCCGGTGACAGACCTCCTGAACTTAACACCGCCCTCGTTTAACTCCGATCGCAACGCCTACTTCGGTGATCTTCACGTGCACACGGAGTACTCTTTCGACGCCTACTCCTTTGGCAATACTGCAAACCCCTACGATGCCTACCGCTATGCACGGGGTGCCGCATTAACTCATCCCATTGGATATCAAATTCAATTGCAAACTCCGCTCGACTTTTATGCAGTCACCGACCACGCCATGTTCCTCGGTCTGGTACGAGAAGCCGCAGACACGGCCTCGGAGTTTTCTCGGTATGACATTGCCAAACCGCTCCACGATATCAACGCACCGGACAATATGGGTGTAAGCAGTATCCCCTCACGTATTGCTAACTTTTCCAGCTTCATCCCCGATACGTTGGCGGGTATACAGGATGGTAGTATCGATGGAGAATTAGCCACCGACATCAGCAGACGAGCCTGGTTGGACACCATTGCAGCGGCGGAGCAATACAATGAACCCGGGAAATTCACAACCTTTGTCGGCTACGAGTATACAACCAGTGCAGACGATCGCGGTAACCTGCATCGAAACGTGATATTTCAAGGCAGTGAGCGATTGCCCGCTGTTCCATTTTCACGCCTGAACTCACAGAATCCCGAAGGACTTTGGGACTGGATGGATGCTCTGCGGGAACAGGGCATTGAGAGCCTTGCCATTCCCCACAACTCCAACGGTTCAAATGGCCAGATGTTCAAACTGGAGGATTGGGCCGGCAATCCACTGGACGATGCCTATGCAGAACAACGTATGCGCAACGAACCGTTAGTTGAGGTTACCCAGATTAAAGGCACCTCGGACACACATCCTATTTTATCCCCCAACGATGAATGGGCCGACTTTGAAATTTACTCACTTCGGGTAGGCACTAACCTACCCAGCGAGCCCAGCGGGGGCTACGTGCGCCAGGCGCTCCAAAATGGACTGGCACTTGAAGCCCAGGGCATCAAAAATCCCTTCAAGTTTGGACTGGTCGCCGCCAGCGATACTCACGTCGCAGCTACTTCGGATAATGAATCCACCTATTTTTCCAAAATCGGCCTGATCGATGGCGAGCCCGTCGGCAGAGGTTCGGTGCCGGCTTCATTCCTATATGGCGCGGCGATCAATTTTTTCGATCCAGGGCTACTAAAAGAAGTAGACGGGCGAGATTACATCAGTGGCTTTGGCTTCGAATCCTGGAGCGCATCCGGTATCGCCGGAGTATGGGCCGAAGAAAACACTCGTGAGGCTATCTACCGGGCTTTGCGCCGCAAAGAAACCTTTGCGACCTCGGGCCCGCGGATAAAGGTGCGCTTTTTTGCCTCCACCAATTTTGATGCCAGTATGCTGGCAAGCGACGATCTCGTCGCCTCCGCCTACCAGCAGGGCGTGCCCATGGGTGCCGAGTTGGAAACTGGCGGCAAGACACCTTCGTTTATTGTTTGGGCATCCGCGGACCCCTTGGGTACAGCGCTGCAGAGGATGCAGGTGATCAAAGGTTTTATCAAAGACGGCAAAGCAATGGAGCAGATTTATGACGTTGCCTGCTCCGACCATTTGGCCCCCGACCCAAAAACTCATCGCTGCCCCGACAACGGCGCCAAAGTAAACCTCGCAGATTGTTCTATCACCGCCGGGGTTGGCAATGGTGAGATGCTGACGCTGTGGCGGGATCCAGACTATGACGCTGGGATTGATGCGTTTTACTATCTTCGAGCGCTGGAAAATCCAAGCTGTCGCTGGTCAACCTGGGATGCTTTGCGAGCAGGGGTAGAGCCTCGTACCGATTTGAAAAAAACCATACAAGAGCGTGCCTGGAGTTCACCCATTTGGGTCCGCTAGGCTAGGCGATCGTAATATCGACCAAGATATTAAGGGGGAGACTCTTTGAAGCCCAATAAGAGAAGCGGGCAATTCCCGCCATATCGAAAGTCTATGATCGCTGGAAGCGTTAAGTATCAAACCGAGATGCAAGTGCCAGAGTCTCACATTGATTTTGATCACTGGACCTCCAGCAAACTGAGACCGTCTCACGATCAGAGGCCAGCAACCGCTTGAGACTTGTGATGCTTGACCCGGACATGGACTGGTCGTTAACGCTGGTAATAATGTCACCTACCTGTAATTCGCTGTCACTGCCAGCCGACTCTTTTGCAATGGATTTAACCACTGCGCCCAAGCGGTGAGGCCGGATCAGTAAGCCACTTCTGTCAGTCTTTATTGGCTCCGCAAAATACTGATTGGCTGTCACGAACATTCGTTCGTTAGGATAGTCAAACACTAGATTGAATCGGCCCAACACCTCACTGCCCAGCAGTCCATTACTACCATTCTCGCTTTCTCCACCTGACATTGAGTAGCTTACGGGAATATTGTTCAGGGCAAAGCCTCCGATGTTCAAGGCTTCAGACATCCCCACCCTAATCTCCACGTCACCAGAAAGTCCCTGACCCACAGTTGAAAAGTACTTAATGGGGTTGCCTATTTCCTCGTGGGTGTCGGGAGTTAGCGAAACAGGGCCTCTGTAGCCGGTATCAACCAACAATTTCACCGCAACCGACTGCCCGGGATCGATACTTATTTGTGTAGCCAGGTAGGGCACGCCAGATTCAATCTCCAAGGGTAGTTCCTGCCAGCTCACATCGTGTTCGTGGATTCTAGCCTTAGCTGATTCTGGTTCGGAAAAACTGATCAGTTGTTGGTCGTAATCAATTTCGATCACAAAGCGCTCAAAAAATGGCGCGCCGATAACGCCATCAAAATAGACCTCGTCAAAATTGTCAAAAAAAGGAACCGCGGCTAAAGGCAGATAGACAACTGACAAACCCTCCAGACGTACGCTGCCTATAGACAAATTGGTGTTCTCCACGATTCGGGCTATTGGGTTCGGCCCGGTGCCCACACC
>JBLHKV010000213.1:0-7038 GCA_047618115.1 Halieaceae bacterium
CTTGGGAGCAGCTTTCTTGGCAGCAGCCTTCTTGGGAGCAGCTTTCTTGGCAGCAGCCTTCTTGGCAGCAGCCTTCTTGGGAGCAGCTTTCTTGGCAGCAGCCTTCTTGGCAGCAGCCTTCTTGGGAGCAGCTTTCTTGGCAGCAGCCTTCTTGGGAGCAGCTTTCTTGGCAGCAGCCTTCTTAGTAGTTTTCTTCGGCATCGCTTTTTTGGCAGCGGCTTTAGCTTTGACTACTGCTTTCTTAGCTCGCGCTTTTTCGCGTTCGGCTGCTTTCTTTGCTGCCGCTTTCGCGTTTGCAGCTGCCTTCTTCGCAGCTATCTTTGCTCGGGCACTGGCTTTCTTTGCTGCAGCTCTATCGGTTTTTGCCTTGGCACTGGCTATTGTTGCATGCCAGTTAGCCTCGAATGCTGCAACAGCTTTCGCAAACTTGTCAGCTGCAGAAAGCGATGCCAACTTTCCTTTGGCAGCGTTCGCACGTCCACGCAAAGTAGTTGCTTTAGAGGATGCTCGTTTAACCGCCGCGGCAGCTTTTTTAGCCGCAGACTTATCGGCAGCAGCCCCGCTCTTTGCTGCTTTTCTCTTGGCCGCAGTGGCGTCTTTTTGTCCTTTTAGCATCGCCCGTTTTTCTGAGCTCAGCTCTTTTTGAATTGTACTGAGTGCTGCCGCAGCCTTGGCAACGGCAGGTGACACCGCAGCTTTCTTTGCTGGACTCTTTTTGGTCTTGCTTGCTGCTTTTGCTTTAGCCATTTTATTTTCCCCAACCCGGTAATTAATTCAGACAACGAAGAGCAAATTAACACATCAAAACAAAGACATACAACTTTTCATGCTACAAAAGTGCATTTTTTCCTAGTAATCAACGTTTTTGTTAGTTTTTTGACTAAATACACCGATTTTTTATAACCACAAAGTACATTAGCAAAATAAAATTACAAACTGAAAAAAATCTAAACTGCGTTAGGAAAAAATTCGTGCTCTACAAGTGATAGTAAAAAAGCACGTGGCTGTCCGCATCGTTAAGGTATTTTATGTAGCGGAAATTTTTACCATCGGCCGAATGAAAAATTTCGACATTTTCTATGTGAATTTTTTCCACTGTTTCGAGGCACTCTACCGCGAATGATGGACATACAACATCGACTGATTCGACGCCGGATTCTCCGAGTGCTGGCAGCTCGTAATCAGTTGTGGGACTTAGCCATTCAGTGGCCCAAATCATCTTTGATAAGTGATATGCCACTGCTCGGATTCTAAACCTAGCAGCTTTGCAATCGATGCACTTGAAGCTTCACACTGACGCTGGTACGGATCACCTGGCGCCAATAACCATTTGGGTATTTCAACAACTCTACGATCCGAAGAAAATGGACGCTTCGTCAAAAACAAGTGAAGTATCCAGAGAAATGACTAGCCTTCCAAAGCGGCAAACGTGCTTCCGGTTATTAGCTCTACAGAGCCAACGCCCTCCACCTGGTGGTAGGCCGGCGCGTCAGGTCCGCTCATAGATTGATAAAAGCTCACCAGGGGTGCTGTCTGATCGTGATAAACGTGCAGACGATTGCGTACCGTCGCTTCCTGGTCATCTTCTCGTTGTTCCAGGGCTTCGCCGGTTTCATCATCCATACCTTCTACCAACGGCGGCTTATGTAGCAGGTGATAAATTCGCCCCGACCCCGGATGCACTCTCCGGCCGCTGAGCCGTGTAACGATCTCTTCGTCGGCTACCTGTATTTCCAGCACGTGATCGAGTTTTACACCGGCATCCTGCAGGGCTTCCGCCTGCGGAATGGTGCGAGGAAAGCCGTCAAACAAAAACCCATTAGTACAGTCACTTTGCGCTATTCTCTCTTTTACCAAAGCAATGATAATTCCATCCGACACCAGGCCACCCGAGGCCATCACGTCTTTGACCATAAGACCCAATTCTGACTCGGCCTGAACCGCCGAACGAAGCATATCGCCAGTCGAGATCTGTGGAATATTGTATTTTTCGCACACAAACTGTGCTTGCGTGCCTTTTCCGGCACCTGGTGCTCCCAATAGTATCAATCGCACTGGCATATTCCTCGTTGAGTTTGAGTAAGTTTAAGGGCTGAGTGTCATCTGAAAATAAGAGGGGCACAACAATACACAGGGAGGCCAATTAGCACAAGGGCGTGCTTCCAAGCGCTTTCACGCCCCTTTATTCCATAGCTTTAACCTCACTCCAGGCTCGCTGCCGTTCTGCGTCACTCGCAACTGCTATCTGCAATCCAGCCGCCTGCAACACTTTTTCCATAGCCAGGAAGCGTATTTCAAATTTTCGAGTGGCGGCGCGTAGCAGGCTCTCGGCGTCGCTATCTAAATGTCTTGCAAGATTGGTACAGGTAAACAAAACATCACCTAATTCTTCCAACTGAGCTTCACGATCGCCTTCGGCAAGCGCCTCTTTAAACTCAGCGACCTCCTCATCCAGCTTGTCGACAACGGCGTCGCTGTATCGCCAATCAAATCCAAAACTTGCTGCACGCTTCTGAATTTTTTGAGCACGAGTTAGCGCTGGAAGATTGGCAGGAACATCGGCCATCGAGCCGTGCAGAGTCTTCCCGGCTCGCTCTTCGGCCTTAATAGCTTCCCAAGTCGCCTTGATCTCGGCGGAGCTTTTAGATTGGGGAGGTGGGCTTCCATTTAACGTACCATCGGCAAACACGTGGGGATGCCGACGTACCAGTTTCTCTACCAATCCATGTACGACGTCGGCAAATTCAAATCTTCCTTCCTCCCGACCCAGCTGAGCGTAAAACACCACCTGAAACAATACATCTCCTAACTCTTCGGCAACATGCCCATAGTCGCCCGCCTCGATAGCCGCTACCAATTCATAGCACTCTTCCAAAGTACAGGGAGCGATGGTCGCGAAAGTTTGCGCGAGATCCCAGGGGCAGCCGGTCTCAGGGTCGCGCAGACGCGCCATCAATGCTAGTAGGTCGTCTGTTGTGTACCGATCAGCCCGCATGACTAATGCCATCTTCGCTAAGCCGATTCGCTGAGATAATATTAGGCAAACGGGTTATCCTTGAGAGCAGATGGCCAAGCGACATCAGATTTGAAACCTCGATAGTCAATCGTATATTTGCCGAACTGGATTTTGGGTCACTAAGCGTATTAACCGCCAATACGTTGACCTTTGCATCGGCAAACAATCGAGTAATATCGCTCAGTAAGCCCGGGCGGTCATAGGCCTCTATATTCAGATCAACCGGATACGTTTCCTCCCGGTTACGCCCCCAGCTTACCTCCAGTTCACGGTGTGGATGCGAAGCCTGCAATTGCAGTAGCTTTGCACAATCCTGTCTGTGAATACTGACCCCACGACCAACCGTTACATAACCACCTATTTCGTCACCTGGCAGAGGTTTGCAGCAGCCGGCCATATGCGTCAATAAATTTCCCACGCCCTGCACATAGATCCCACCGCGATTACGCACCTTCTCCCGCTCCACCACGGGAATTTCCCTAGACAGTTCGGTGGTCTTTTGGAGCAGTGATTCAGCGGCTTGCAATACCTGAGCCGAACTCAAATCTCCTGCACCGACCGCGGCATACATATCCTCAACTGTGCGTGCCTGAACGGTACGGGCTACCCGTTGGTAATCGACAGCAGTTAGAGCCAGGCGTTTGAATTCACGTTCGATCAGGGCGCGACCGGCAGCTACATTATCATCACGTGCCTGGAGCTTGAACCAATGTTGAACCTTAGCTCGGGCTCGGGTAGTACGAAGATAACCGAGCGCCGGTTGCAGCCAGTCTCGTTTAGGATTCTGTTCACGGCCCTTAAGAATACTCACCCAATCACCAGTTTTCAGCTCGTAGGTCAGTGGTACTATGTGGCCGTTAACTTTAGCACCACGACAACCGTGACCAATTTCTGTATGCACGTGGTAGGCGAAGTCCAGTGGAGTTGCGCCTCGGGTCAAGCTGACAACGTGGCCATCAGGGGTAAATACGTAGACACGATCCTGGACCAGTTCGGCGCTGATTTCTTCAGCTCCATTACCCACCATTCCAGTCTCATCGTGCCAGTCCAATACCTGCCGCAGCCATGCGATCTTTTCCTCGTATCCGCTGTGGTTACTACCACCAGCTTCAGAGCCTTTATATCGCCAATGCGCACATACCCCAAGCTCTGCCTCTTCGTGCATGCTGCGGGTACGTATTTGCACTTCCAGAACCTTATTCTCGGGACCTACCACCGCCGTGTGCAGCGACCGATAGCCGTTACTTTTCGGCCTGGCGATATAGTCATCAAATTCATTGGGGATATTGCGCCACAAACCGTGAACTACGCCCAGTGCTGCGTAACAGTCTTTCACCTGGTCGACAATGATGCGAATGGCGCGGACGTCGTACACCTGAGAAAACCCGATACCCTTGCGCTGCATTTTTCGCCAGATACTATAAATATGTTTTGCCCTACCCAGTAGCTCTCCCTCTACGCCTGCATCTGCCAGCGCGCAGTTGAGCTCAGACTGAATATGGACAATAAAGTCCTGCCTATCGAGGCGTTTACCGTCCAGTAAACGAGCTATCTTCATATAGGAATCTGCGTAGAGATACCGAAAGGATAAGTCCTCCAGCTCCCATTTCAGCTGACCGATACCGAGACGATGAGCCAATGGGGCGTATACATCAAAAACCTCCCTCGCCACCCGCATACGTTTTTGCTCATCATTTTTTACGGACCGAATAGCGTAGGTCCGCTCCGCCAGTTTTATCAACGCAACCCGCACATCGTCCACTAGCGAGACCAACATCTTACGCACGTTGTCCTTCTGCCCCTCCGGTTGCCCAAGCACACGACGATCTCCTTCGGAGTCCAACTGCCTGATGGCAGCCATTCGCAACACACCTCGAATCAACTTGGCGACCTCAGCACCGAAGTCTTTCTCCACATCGGCGATATCAACGCGCTCTTCGCGAACAGCTCGATACAATATCGCCGCTGCCAGCCCCTCACTTCCCACGTGGAAGTCGGCTACTATCTCGGCAATTTCCAACCCGGCGATATAACAATTCTCACCATAGGACCAGATTTCCGTATTGTCTGACGCCCGCTCCACGCAGGCGTCAGCTACTGCGCAGGCCCGTTCAACGAGATCCAGATCTCGCCGCTCTTTAACATCGTCAAGTCGCTGCATCCAAAGCTTGAGGTCAATCTCGCCAGCCGATGTGCGGGGTATGCTTTTTTCGCGCACCTTAACCATAGTCGACCTTACCCATAGACACCTGTGGAAACGTAGCGGTCACCGCGATCACAGACAATGGTAACGATAGTGGCATCGCGAACACCTGCAGCTATCTGCATTGCCGCTGATACGGCTCCCCCAGAAGATACACCACAAAAAACGCCCTCCCTGCGAGCCAATTGCTTCATGGTTCGCTCCGATTCCTCCTGCCCGATATCTATGATGCGGTCAACGCGAGGCCGTTGAAAAATAGCGGGCATATAGGCATCCGGCCAGCGTCGAATACCCGGAATGCTGGACCCCTCAAGCGGTTGAAGTCCGACGATTTCGATCGATTCATTCTTTTCCTTTAGATATTTCGAAACGCCCATAATGGTCCCCGTCGTGCCCATGGAACAGACGAAATGAGTAATAGTCCCCTGGGTTTGTCGCCATATTTCCGGACCGGTCCCCTCGTAGTGGGCCAGCGGATTATCTTCGTTGGCGAATTGATCAAGTACTCGGCCCCTACCCTGAGATTGCATCTGCATGGCAAGGTCCCTCGCTCCCTCCATTCCCGAGGCCTGTGATACCTCTACCAACTCAGCGCCATAGGCCGACATGGAAACCTTACGCTCATCGCTCATATGAGTCGGCATTATCAGTATCAGACGATAGCCCTTAATGGCTGCTACCATGGCCAAAGCGATACCGGTATTGCCACTCGTGGCTTCTATCAGCGTGTCCCCAGGCTTCAGCTCTCCCCTGGCCTCGGCTCTATTGATCATGCTCAAGGCGGGGCGATCCTTAACGGACCCAGCGGGATTGTTGCCCTCCAGTTTAATCAAGATGGTATTGCCCCTGCCTGCACCGGGTAATCGTTGTAGCCTGACCAGCGGTGTCTCGCCAATACAGGACTCAATGGTTGGGTATTCAAGCGTCATAACGAGTCTATTTCTCCACTAACAAGGCACGCAAAGGCCAGCACATATTCCTTCTCATCCGACAGGCTGATCAGCATATTGGTTCCGTACGCTGCTTTGGCAACTTCCCTGGCGCGATTGCTTAGTTTCACAAGAGGCGCTCCGAGTTTATCGTGCTCCAGTTGAATATCCTGCCAACTAACACCCTGGCCGATACCGGTACCCAACGCCTTTCCAATCGCTTCCTTTGCCGCAAACCGCTTGGCGAGAAATCGCACTGGCTGCGAGTGCTGACTGTATTCGAGCACCTCGGGCGGGGAGAGAATTCTACAGACAAAGCGGTCGCCATGACGCTCGAGAACAGATGCTATACGTCGAATTTCGAGGATATCTGTTCCGACCCGAATCACAGTCACTTTACTGACCCTCGCTGCATATCACGCAAACAGGGCTCTGCTATTAAGCGGCTTATCACCCAGTTGTGCGGACAGAGCCTGACGCAACAAGCGTTTCGCGCTGATTCGAACCTCTTCATCGTATCGACCGGCAGACATTGCCAACAAACAGTCCCCTCGGTAAGTGGGCAATTTTTGAAAGTCAGGTCGAAATGGCACCAGACCGGTCTCTGGCAGATAACAATATAGCTGACTACCCATGATTGCTGTACCTGCCTCGGCATCAAATTCCAGCTCAATACCGTAGCCCAGTTCTTCGAGTAACAAAAACTCGAACTCACGTAACACAGGTTCTAAATCAGTCGCACCGAGCAACTTCATTACGAGGTTTTCGTAGGCTTGATACAAACTGGGATGAGGGTCCTCGTGAGGTAGCAACCTTATCAACAGTTCATTGATGTACAGACCGCTAAACAGATACTCACCTTGCAGTCTGCCAACGCTCACACGCGCTTC
>JBLHKV010000214.1:0-7028 GCA_047618115.1 Halieaceae bacterium
TTTTGGAGGCAGAAAGTCTTCCAGCTATGGATCCCGGGAGCAGGGCAAATACGCGGTTGAGTTCTACACGGAAGTTAAGACGAGTTACATACGCTCGGCTTGATGAACTCAAATTAATACAGCGGGAGGCTGAGCCATGCAAAATCGAATGACCCTCATTGACGGACTACAATATTCCAAATGGGACCGGTCTGTGTTCGAACAGATGATACTAGGCGGACTGAGTTGTGTTCACGTTACAATTGCCTATTGGGAAAATGCTCGAGAAACATTGTCAAATATCGGGCGTTGGAATCAGCTCTTTGAGCAGCACGCCGACCTGATTATGCCAGTGCGGGTGGCGGCCGATGTCGAGAAAGCTCGGGACGAGGGTAAGGTTGGCATCGTATTCGGGTTTCAGAATTGTTCTCCGATCGAAGACGACATATCGCTGGTGGAGGTGTTCCATCAGCTCAATGTGCGATTCATGCAGTTGACCTACAATAACCAAAGCTTGCTAGGCAGCGGTTGCTACGAGACCGAAGATACCGGTATAAGTCGATTCGGAAAGGTGGTTATTCAGGAAATGAACCGAGTCGGAATGGTCATCGATATGTCACACAGCGGAGAGCGTTCCACGCTGGAAGCCATTGACCTTTCCTCTCGACCCATTACTGTTAGCCACGCCAATCCAAGTTTTTTTCATGAGGCTCTGCGAAACAAATCCGACGATGTGCTGACCGCCATGAGCAGACGGGGAGGTCTGCTGGGCTTCAGTTTGTATCCATTTCATCTAGCCGACGGGCCCGACTGTACGCTGGACTCTTTTTGCGTAATGGTAGCGAGAGCGGTCGATTTGATGGGAATCGAACACGTGGGGATTGGCAGTGACCTATGCTTGAATCAGGACCTGTCGGTACTTGAGTGGATGCGCAATGGCCGCTGGAGTAAAAAACTAGACTATGGCGAAGGATCTGTCGCTAATGCCAGTTGGCCCAACTCCCTTCCCTGGTTTGCAGATAGCTCAGATTTTCCAAATCTGACCAATGGTTTGTTGCAACATGGATTCAGCGAGCCAGACGTTCGTCTAATTATGGGCGAAAATTGGCTACGTTTTTTTGCAGATTCATTTGTAGCAGCCTAAGCTAAGTCACCCCCAATGGAAGCCGGAGCAAACAATATGCCTGCTAAAGATACTGGTCTACTGGCGGGTGTTGATATGCCGGTGTTTATACTAAGCGGAGGCTTCATCGTTGCGTTTGTTGGCATGGCGATGTTGGATATTAATGTTCTTTCCTCATTGGTCAGCAATGGAGCAGCCTGGGCGAGCAAATATTTTGGCGCCTATTGGCAGCTGCTACTACTGGCCACATTTCTGGTGGGGTTGACGCTGGCTGTATCGCAATTAGGGCGTGTCCGTCTTGGTGGCTTGCCTCAACCAGAGCTCAGTACGTTCAAATGGATCGCCATCATCATGTGTACGCTGCTGGCCGGAGGCGGAGTCTTCTGGGCGGCGGCAGAGCCGATGGCGCACTTCACTTCACCTCCACCACTATACAGCGTACAGACGGGAACAGCGGATGCAGCCCACGCGGCCCTCGCCCAAAGTTTTATGCATTGGGGCTTTCTGGCCTGGGCCATTCTCGGCACCCTGACAGCAGTGGTTATGATGCACCTGCATTATGACCGCGGCTTACCACTAAAACCTCGATTGCTTTTGTATCCGGTTTTTGGCGATCGGATTTTGCATGGTTGGTCGGGGGGCTTGGTAGATGCAGCCTGTGTGACATCAGTGCTTGCCGGTACCGTTGGTCCAATAGGTTTCCTGGGCCTCCAGGTAGCCTATGGCTTGAATGTATTAGCCGACATCCCAAACACATACACAAGCCAACTCCTGATTATTATCGGCTTGATTCTTGTGTATACTATCTCGGCCATCTCTGGAATAACCCGGGGCATACAGTTACTCAGCACCATCAATATATGTCTTGCGCTGGGGTTGATGGCGTTCATACTTCTGTTCGGCCCGACCGCCTTTATTGTGGACGGTTATATTCAGTCAATGGGCATGTATGTCGATAACTTTCTACCAATGGCTACATACCGAGCGGACCCGACCTGGCTGGGTGGGTGGACGGTATTCTTCTGGGGATGGTTCCTGGGTTATGGACCGATCATGGCCATGTTTGTGGCACGCATATCCCGCGGCCGCACTATTCGCGAGTTGATCCTCGTGGTCTCCCTGATAGCACCCATTATCACCTGCTTCTGGTTCACTATTGTCGGCGGCAGCGGATTGGCCTTTGAGCTAAACAGCCCCGGTGTTATATCGGAGCCATACTCCACCGGAAGCCTGCCGGCGGCACTGATGGCCATCACGGCACAACTTCCGCTACCTTCGCTTATCACTGCCTTGTTTCTGATACTGACCACTATATTTGTCGCTACGACCGGTGATTCGATGACCTACACTATTTCCATGGCCATGACCGGGCATGACAACCCCTCCACGGCACTGCGGGTCTTCTGGGGGGTAATGATGGGGGCCGTCGCTGCGATACTCGTGTCCATTGGCTCAGGCGGTGTCTCTGCACTGCAATCCTTTATTGTTGTAACCGCGGTGCCCGTCTCATTGATACTACTCCCCTCATTGTGGGCAGCCCCATCTATAGCCATGACCATGGCGCGTGAACAGGGCTTGGAGACCTGATGGCCCAGACGCAGCATCCTCAACTGCCTATGCGTCCATCCGATCTTGTGATGGACCTAAAACGGTTGGGAAGTTTCTACCCTACTCGACTGAGTTTTATGCGTTCTCTACTGCGTAGAGTTTTCCGCGAGAATTGGAAGATTGAAACGACGGTGTTCGACTTGGATGACCAAGCCTACGGTACGGCAATTTATGAGGTGAGCACCACCCACGGCGAGTTCAGCTTCGTCATTTTTTCGGATTATCTACCCGATGAAAAACGTAACGATCGGGTGATAGCCACGCAATGGGACCTGACCATGGCCCTGTGTGAGGGGCGAGTTGATCCTGAATTCAGGGCCATGTTGCGCAACAATGTGCCTCTCCAGGAAGGCGGGCGACTGGACGCTCGTGTACTGGTTATGTCCCGGGCCAATCGCAGCGTCCGAAACTTCGACTACGTTGTCGATGAATTAGCCGCCGGTCGCCAGCCTGCCGCTGAGCAGCTTACCCGCGTGGGATATTTATTTAGGACGACTGCCGTCTACGGTAGTGGAAAATTTGGAATGGCGGACTGGGAAAAGGTCAGCTCGCGTTTCCCCGACTTCAATCGTCCATTTGCCGCAGAGATGTTTACTTGTTTCCTGCTTCGACAATTTAGTCTCGACCTGGTCGATCATCTTGCACGGCAGCGCGGGCCCAAAACAGCTGTTGGCATGCATCCGAAATTACAGCGCTACATTGGAATTGGCAATGCAACGGGTTTGGGCATGGCCCCCTTCCTGATCTACCACCCGCAGTTGACCAATCGCTGGGTAACGACGAGAGAATCTGCTTTAGCCACGGTAATGGTCGATGGTCAATGCGACGACGCTACCGTTGGCCAACTGCGATGTCTCGCCGCCAAAGCCTATCAACACCTGTTTGAGACATTTATTGAAGATGAGCGTCAGGGCTTGAAAAACAGGACCGCGCAAACTGAATTAGAGCAGCTGGATAGGTGGTTGGTCGAGGACTTTGACGTCGCTAAGGGTTGGCATGAGCTGATCAGTTACTCAGAAACAAATTTCTCGGTAGAAACCCAGGAAATACTGATCTCTATTTTGTTGGAGTTGTTCCCCGAGCTCGTGGATATTTTTGACGAATTCATGTGCAACAGTGACAGTTATCTCTTGAACCCCGAGATGCCTATTGCCGAACTACGTGGATTGATATGTTCACACTACCAATGGGCGCTTGATATCGACTTCACCAAAGCTTCATCGCAACACACATTTTGGTACCGGTCTCAGGAGAAAATGGAACCACGCCTGGGAGAACTGGGGGTAGACCCCGGCGAGGATCTCCAGATGCCTGTCGATGTAGCCCGGTCGGTGGTGCGTTGTTACGCCAGTATAGAGGAACATCTGGCATCCGGTGAGGGTGATGTGGTGGCCCACTTTGTTTGCAAACATCCTGAGCACAGAGAGATAGTGCGTCGTATTCAAACCATGTCCTCAACCACCTATGGAGACATTCGAGCCAACCTGGTCGACGCAGATTGTCTGCCATTGGATTTGCTGCGGTGTAAGCTGTCCTTTTTTGGTGTGAGCAAATTTGATCCAAAGTCGCGGCTTTGGGTTCGAAACACCATGTACCAGGGAGCACCGTTGGTAGCGGATATTGGCACCACAGTATCTGATGACTGGTGTTTCCCACTAATGCCCACCACGCTGGAACCTATCCATTGAAGGTATCTCGCAATGAAATTCTTGCCCAGGTCAGTCGGGCTATGGAGGGACTGTTCTGCGAAATTGGTCAATATCGCGATGCAGCCATACTGGCCGTTTGGTTAGAGATGCGGGGATTGGGCGGCTTGGCTCAATTGCTTGAATCTGTGGATATCGACAAACCGCGTCTCCGCGGAGAGTTTCCTATACTGAATACCGAGCCCGGAGAGATAGGCATAGACATGGTTGGTAGAAGCACATTCATCGACGGACCGGTCGTGTTGGATATGCTGTGCGTGAACATAGACCGCAATGAACTGGACAGCGTCGAACTGGTGAACTGTTCGCATCCGCTTCCACTCGTGGCCTATCTTGCTACCTCAAAGCGCTGCGACCTCCACTATGCGTTGCGGTGGACGGCGGCCAGCCCCGAGACCAACGAATTGCTAGCCGTGATAGATGCGAAGAGCGGTGAACCAACACTGTATATGTGGGACTCACCTCAAAATTTTGATGTACGTGGTTCCTCGGCTCTTTTTCTCTGCGACCGCAACCCAGCTAGCATCTCCAAATTTGTGGCGGACACGATTGCCGAACACCAGCAGCTCGCAAAGCAATTAAGCGCCGACGAACTTACTTCGAGGTACCAAAACTCTCTGGAACATGGCGTGGTGGTCACAAACGATGTTTGGGCGTCGCTGAAGAACCTGGGAGACCGGGTGCTTGTGGCAGACACCGAAGATTCGCGGATTCGGGGGGCTGGGCCAGACTCCTGAAATTTCTGTGTCTAGTGCCAGGACGAGGAGATTAATCAAATTTATGAGGTGCTATGTAGTGGGAAGCCAGAAATGACGGGGTTGCCTCCGCTCCTCCAGAAGTAGGAACCGCATGCCCAATATCGTAGTAACAGCCCGCTTCGTCAGTAAATATGTGTGCACAAAGCTGCAAACCAACTGTTGAGTCTAGCGTGCCAGCGGCAACGGAAATACGGGGCTGCCCAATTTTTTCAAAAAATAAGCTCGACCCACAGTTGTCGCAAAACCCACGGCGATAACCATGCATAGCCACATACCACTTGAGACAGTCCTGGTTTCTCAAAGTGAGGTTGTCGCGATGCGTCGCCGTGGCGGCGACAAAGTGTCCGCTGGTGCGGCGGCACTGTTCACAATGACAGGCAATCACATCCCTCAGAGGCCCGCAGATCTCATAGCTGACACCCCCACAAGCGCAGCGTCCAGTCGTCATAACGAAGTGAGCTGATTTCGGGGTAGAATACATGAATGAATACTAGATCCTCCTCTCTTCTCGGTATCTTGGCGGCGCTTTCCATCGCCACTCTAGTCGCGATAGCTGGCAGTGTACAGAGCTTACCTGTGTACGGATTACCGCTGTTCTCCTGGGCCGCTATCCTGGCTTTCACAGTCCAGTGGGTGTTTTTCGTGCCGGCCTACCTATTACAGACCGAAAAGTTCTATGATCTTATTGGCAGCCTTACTTACATCGCGCTAGCGTTGTTGGCAGTGTCACTCTCCGGGCCGGCCGAACCTGGACGTGTTCTAGTCGCCGGCATGGTTGTTATCTGGGCGACACGACTGGGTAGCTTTTTGTTCCTACGGATTCGCACAGACGGTCGCGATGTCCGTTTCGACAAGATCAAGCCCGACTTCTTACGCTTTCTGATGACCTGGACGTTGCAGGGTCTATGGGTGTTTTTCACCTTCGCGGCTGGGTTGGCGGCTATTACCAGCACACAAGCCTACCCGCTCGGTATTGTCACAATCGTAGGTGCGGTTCTCTGGCTGCTCGGATTCGCGATTGAAGTAGTGGCCGACAATCAAAAGCGCCGGTTTCGCGCTCAAACAGACAACAAATCGTCGTTCATTCAAACCGGGCTATGGGCATACTCTCGACACCCAAACTACGTGGGTGAAATCCTCTTGTGGGTCGGCATTGCCATCGCCGCGCTACCGCAGTTGACGGGATGGCAATATATTACGCTGCTTTCGCCTTGCTTCGTCTATGTATTGCTAACGCAGATAAGCGGCGTAAAGCTTTTGGAGTATCGCGCCAGAAAACAATGGGGAGATAACCCGGATTACAAAGCTTACCTCGCCCGGACACCGGTGTTGTTCCCAGGGTTTAATAAACGCGAAAGCCGAGTCACCATCGGATAGTATCAGCGTGGCCATGCGCGCTTCTGCAATATTTGCCGCTCTATTGGCGACGCCTGTTACCGAACTCAGGCGAACACAGCTTTCAAAAACGCTATGCGTTTTTTCATTGAAGCGATGGAAATATCACTTTTTTCAATACTGTCATAACCGTGGACCGTACCGCGGGTTTCATTTATCGTTGGCGGATTATTACTCGCCGTTAATGCCTGCGCATAATTGAGGCCCTCGTCACGCAATGGGTCAAATTCGGCAGTTTCGATGTAGGTTGCCGGTAAATCACATAACTCGCCCAGGCCTGGCGCGGCATAATCTGGTGCCGATCCCAATGGGAAGCGCTTCAAATACATCTTCCACATTCGTCGATTCGACACGGCATTCCATAGAGGAACATCAACAAATTCGGAAGCAGACGGGGTTTCGCAACGATTATCGAGTACTGGATAGATCAGCATCTGTCCACACAGCTTAATCAGGTTT
>JBLHKV010000215.1:0-6969 GCA_047618115.1 Halieaceae bacterium
ACCATAACCGTATCCCAATGCCTTCACCAACCTGTTGTCGCCGCAGGCAATGTCGAGGTGGACACCGCCCGGCAGATGTTTGCGTACCTCGGCCACCCGCCAGCGGCTTAACAGAGTTCCCAGTGGATCCCAGCCAGCATATAGGCGTTTGCCTCCGGACCCGCGTGTTGCCAATACTGCCTGCCACATACCGGCACAGGCGAGAACGTAGACCAGGGGCCGGAGCGGAATGCCGTATCTGGGTAGCGGAGTTGTCACTGTATGCAGCGCCAATAAGTAGAGCAGGGGAATACTGATCAGCCGTAATACCGGCACAAGACCCGGGCTCATTCTCCGGGCGGCGAGAGGCAGCCAGCAGGCGAGTGTTGTGAGCAGGGCCATAAGCGTTAGCGGCCAGTGAGCGTACCAGCTAACCGTGCTCATCTGTCCGAAGGCGCGACGATTGTAGAAAGGGGACTTCTCCATCGGGTAAACAAACATTTCACCGGCGCCGGAAATAATACTCCAGGAGAAAAACATCCTCGGTTTGCCCCACAGGTACCAGCTTATATACTTCACCGGTTCATCCAGCGTATTGCTCCACAGTTTCTGCAGAACCTTGGAATAGCTGTCATAGCTACCGTAATCTGGATCAAAACGATGTGGGAAGCCCTTGATGGCACCTTCTACATCAATCATCAGTTCAGGGTAAGTGCCGTTGTGCAGGCTGATCACGCCGTGCGCTGCGTGTGCGCCCACTCCCTCCTCAATCGTTGCGGCATTGCGCAGTTCCCAAGGTAAAACCGCCAGCGCATAACCAATGCTCACGCTCAGGACCGCGACCGCCGCGAGCCGTTTGCCAGGCAGTACCAGGAACAAAAGCGGCAGGGCAAAAAACAGAATATAGGTCATTGACGTTTTTACCAGGAAACTCAGGCCCAACAATAGACCGAAGCCGAGCCATGGCAGGTATCGCGAAGAGTGCCGCACAGCTAGTACGCCCACGGCAACGGCAAAGGTGAGCAAAAATGTGAACAGGGTTTCGGTGAGAGGATAGGTGACCATGCTGATCAAATGCGGCGAGATTGCCGCCAACAGGGCCGGTAGTAGGGCCAGTGCCACCGGCATCAATGTGCGGGCTATGAGAAACACCAGTAGCACCGTAACGGTATCCAACAAGGCCTGTCTGCTGAGAATTTTCCCTAACATCTCGAAATTGGCGGGGTACTCCACCAGGGCCTGCAGGAACAGAGGATACCCCGGTGTGCGCTCCGCGTCGGCGGGAGGGGCTTCGCTACCTGGAACGGTGGGATCGACGAAGGTTTTCGAGTAGACGCCGAAATACTTGAGGTTTACCGCATAGATATAGTACTCCTTGGCATCGTTGCGAATGGGGTTGCTGCTGAAGGTTTCCATTACCGCGATATCGCGTACCAGCCACGCCATGCCCACTATCAATACCAACAACAGGTATGCTGGCCATGAGTGCACAGCTGTTTTCGAGTTCAACTCGCCTCTCCCTTGATCACAAAGGTAGAAGCATAAAAGACCAGGTCGCCCAGACTGGTGACAATCCGGTATTGCAATACCACTACCACAGCGGCGGCTCCGAGGTTCAGGGGTTGCAGCAGCAGCAGCAGCGCCGCCTCACGTACACCAATACCGCCGGGTGCGCCCGGCACCAGAAAGCCCAGCAACCAGGACAGGCAGAAGGCCGCGGTGATGGTACTGAACTGCGCCAGATCGTGCAGCGATATGAACTGGTTTGTCAGTAGCAGGAAGACACACAGTGACAACAGTAAAAACAGTGAGAACAAGCCCCAGCAACGCATTAGCGACAGGGAAAGGGTCGCCATTTGCAGACCACGCCAAAACTTGAAACCAAGTAGCAGTCGCGTTACCAATAACGCCGCTGCCAACACCGTGCTCAGGACTGGCAGTGACAAGCTGAAAAATTGAGTGCCCGGTGGCAGCCCCAAAGAAGCAGCCGCAGCGCCGCAGACAGCGAAAACAGTGGCAACGCCAAATAACTCCTCGACTGTTGCCGACAAGATGGCACGGTCGCTGGCGCCCATGGCCCTGCTGAGGGCGTAGCGGCCCGCATAGTGAAACACATTGCCCGGCAGGTACTTGGCGATTTGGCTACGGGCATAGCTCTGGTGGCTGGCCACCAGGCTGAATCGTTCGCCCTGGTAATTGCGCAGTAACAGCATCCACGATACCGAGAGGCAGCCCAGTGCAATCGAGTAAATCAGCACAGCTGCCATCATCATGACCAAAGAGCTGTTTTCCAAAGCAGGCTGCAAACTGTCGGCGTTGTAGTAAATTTCCCTGACCACGAAGATCAGGCCCAGCAGGGATAGTATTCGGCCCAGCCACTTGAGCGCGGCGGGTGAAGCGAGGCCGCGCCTGGTGCTGTCCTCAGCGACGGTGTTCAGGTTCTTTTGTCCAGCATGTCAGCTAGCAGAGCGAACATCATGGTATTCATCGTGAACATCAGCAGAATTACGGTTTTGTCGGTGAGGTTACTCAGCACAAATAGATCGTAGCCCAGACTCGCGGTAGCACATAAGCCAAGGATTGCCACCACCGGAAAGAATACTCGCATAGGTGCAAAGTACATGCCGGTTCGCATTATCAGCAGAACGAAATTCAGGGTGTCGCGAATCGGGCGAATCTTGGAGTTGCCAACGCGTTCGAAATAATCAATGGGGTGAAATTCAACCCGGTAGTTATTGGTCATCAATGCCAGAGTAATGGTGGTGGTAAAACTAAAACCGTCAGGTAACACGCCCAAGTATTTTTCCGCAATTTGTCGTCTAAAGACACGCAACCCCGAGTTGATGTCGGGGATATTCTTGTTGGCGATCCAGGACGCATAGGCACGCAGGAACACTTTGGGAATCATGCGCAGTTTGGAATAGGTCACGTTATCAGAAGTTCTGGAGCCGACCGCCATATCGGCGTCGCCGCAGGCGCGCAGCAGGTCGGGAAGCCGGTCATTGGGATAGGTGCCATCGGCATCGGTAATTGCCACCAGTTCGCCGCGACAGGCCCTTATCCCAGTTTTTAAGGATGCTCCGTAGCCGCGGTTTTTATCGTGATCAATCACTTTCAGAGAGGGGTCAGCAGACTGTAGTTGATGTAATTTCCCAGAGGTGCCATCGCTGGAGCCATCGTTGACGACAATTAACTCATAATTGGTTTCTCCCGCTCGTCGAAACACCTCGCGAATCTGCACGATTGTGTTTTCGATTTCGTGTTCCTCGTTGTAGCAGGGAACAATTACACTAAAGTCGAATTTGTCAGTCATGGGCAGAGGAGGCATTCGTCGGGTACGTGGCATGCATTGTAGGTAATTTTGTTGATCGCACACAAGGAAGACAAGCATCATCGACGCTTTAGGGCTAACTGCTAGACCTGACCCCATATTCAAGTATCATCCGGCCCATGCACATACTAGTTACCGGCGCAGCCGGTTTTATCGGTTTTCACGTTAGTAAGAAGCTGCTGGATCGCGGCGACACCGTGGTTGGGCTAGATAATTTAAGCGATTACTACGATGTAGGCCTCAAGGACGCGCGCCTTGCACAAATAATGAGCCACACCGGCTTCAATTTCGTGAAAGCAGACCTGCAAGACCGCTTCGCTATCGAGGCCCTTTTCCATCAGCATAAATTTGACGTCGTCATCAACCTCGCCGCCCAGGCTGGTGTGCGCTACTCCCTGGAAAACCCTCGGGCCTATATCGATAGCAATATCGTGGGCTTCACCAATATCCTTGAGTGTTGCCGCCACCACAAGATTGGTCATCTCGTCTATGCCAGTAGTAGTTCGGTCTATGGTATGAACAGCGCCATGCCGTTCTCGGTGCACGACAATGTAGACCACCCCATGTCATTGTACGCGGCAACCAAAAAATCGAATGAGCTGATGGCACACACATACTCCCATCTGTACAACATCCCCACGACCGGCCTGCGCTTTTTCACTGTATACGGCCCCTGGAGCAGACCAGACATGGCTCCTACTCTGTTTACCAAGGCCATACTGGCTGGCGAGCCAATCAAGGTATTCAACAACGGAAAAATGCAGCGAGACTTCACCTACATAGACGACATCGTGGAAGGCGTCGTACGAGTGACAGACAAGCCCGCCACCCCCAATCCAGCCTGGGATGGTACAGCACCAGACCCCGCCACCAGCAGCGCTCCCTACCGCTTGTTCAATATTGGCAACAGTAACCCGGTGTTGTTAACTGACTTTATTTCTGCCATTGAAAAAGCGCTGGGCAAAACGGCAATAAAAGAACTGCTACCCATGCAGCCCGGAGATGTGGTTGCCACCTACGCAAATATAGAAGACCTTATAGAGGCCGTCGATTACAAGCCAAACACCGTATTACAGGACGGCGTCAATAATTTTGTCGCGTGGTATATGGCACACATGCACAAGGATGAAACATGAATGTAGTAATGATTGGGACGGGTTATGAGTAAAAACCCCACGTCTTTAATCACTGAGCACTTTTCAACTCGGCAGGAACAGATCCAAGCTTCCCTTGCCAACCGTGCAGCAGCCCCAAAGAAAAAGCGCGCAATCTGAGCCGTTTATCCGGCTCGAGAATAATGATGGCTATGAGCTCGACGAGCATTCCAAGTGCTTGTTTGGCACACCATCGCGGTTCCCTGGTACCGTAATCAATAATTGTTCTCAGAGAATTTCGAGTGCGGGTATACTTTCGTCCGACGCTATGTCTGTATGGAGCAAATCTGGCAATGGGCGCCAGATACGTCATTTGATTACCGATCACGTGCTTCATTCCGACTCGAGAATTAATTGCAACAACGAATCCAGCCTGCCTTACCCTGAGGCAGAACTCATGATCAATCGAATCAATGAAATAGTCTCCCCTGAACATACCTATAGCAGACCAGGTGGGTAGATGCATGAGACAGCCGGATGTTATTACTGTGGTTTGTCTCCTGATATGGGGAAGGTCCATAGGAGGCACTCTGAATGCTGATCTGGATACATTATAATAATTGCTGCCCAGCAAAGCGGTTAACGAAGAGGACTGGCTCCAGGCATCGAGCATCCCCGGAAAAAACCCCGGATATAGCTCGGTATCCTGATCCAGCGTAATGACCCAGTCAAAACCCAACTTCTTTGCTCGCTCACAAGCCAAGTTGAGTGCTTTTGCCAGACCGATATTTTTCCCGTTGCGAGTGATATCAAACATTCCCGGGTCTAGCTGCCGCAAATCCAGTTGTTCTGACTCCGAGTTGTCAACCAGAACCACCTTCCCAAACTGAGAGGCTGCGCCTTGAATACGTTCAATAAAGAGTCCATCTGGCTTATATGTAATGACTACCAATGCAGTATTGTCGGTGCTCGGGGGCACTAACACTTGCGGAACCTCAGCCATCAGAACCTAAAATTCCAAAAGTTCACTCGACCCCCTACCCTTCTTGTAAATGACTCACGCACTATACATCCACTAGCGAGTTACAACAGCTCCACCTCATCTCTAACCCGCTTCAATACAGTTTCGTTGCTCAAATATCGATCATAAAGGACTCGCGTTGTAACGCCAGCGTAGTTTTCGGTATATGAATCAGCCACTTCAGTAATAGCCCGAGCGAGGGCAATCGGGTCGGCTGGGGGCACCAGGATCATCCCACACACGTCTTCATCCCCCAATAAGGCAGACATTGCAGCGCCCTCTCGATTTAGAAGAATTTTATTGCATGCCATAGCCTGGTAAGCCTTATAAGGAATAACATTACCCGCCTTGTCTGATTCACCAAATACTCCCAGAACACAGTGCGCAGCCTCTACTTCAGCCCGAAGCCTCAAAGCTGGTAGTAAACTGCGCTGCCAGGTAATATTGCTCAGCTTCAAATCCTTGATTAAGGAGGCTGAGGCATCCGCTGTCTGTCCATCACCTATTAGCTCTATTTTGATATGTGGATGGCTAAACTGCAATTGTTGGGCGGCGAGTATAATGGTGTCTACGCCATGCAAGGGTATAAAGGTTCCCCAAAATAGCAACTTGAAATTGTCAATGTAAGGCAACACAGGCAAAGGCCGCCAGAGCGTCTCGTCTATGCCCACTGGGATCACCGCTATTTTGTGCAACTCCAAACCATATTTCTCGAGTAATAGCGACTTTTGCTGCTCCGTATCAATAAAGACAAGGTCTGCAGCCAATAGTGTTCTTCTCTCCAGCCAAGCGGCCATGCGAGCAAAAATACCTTTCGGAGCCAATATTTTACGGTCATTGACCAAGGTGTCGTGAAGGCAGAGAAAAGCGTCGACAATGATAGCGGGCCGCCCACTGGAGGTGGTAAGCCACTGTAATAGCAAAACATCGAGATAAGCCGGGTAAGGCACGAAATAGCAGTCTGCCCCCGACAACTTTTTCATCTGTTGTACCAGCGACAAAAAGTCTCCCGCAACTCCAAAAGCTGTGGAAAACAATTTACCTGCGCTTGCCAGACGCTGGTGGTTACTGACGCCCTTTTGTTTACGGTTAGGCCTGACTTCCACGACCTCTTCTGAGCAGGCTGCCAGTGCGTCTATGAGCGAACGATTACGGGAGTAAAATTCGGAATCGTCATAACCACCAAATACGCATAGCTTTTGTATTTTTTGCCGCGGCAAAACCGCTCCTCAAACGTGATCAACAAACGAAAACATATCAGGTTTGGTTAAGAATTGTCTAAATTAGTCGTCGACCGGATCCATGTCAGGTACATGAAGCCGGTTATTACAGCACACGCTTTCACAAATGGGGTAGAATCTATACCATATTTTCTGGAGTTTATTCGCCCGTACCAGGCACCCCCCAACTGATAGCTCTGGTTCAGAAGCACTGCATAAGCATGGGCTCAATAACCAGAGCCACCGTAAAAAATCGATATGCTTCACTACACGCCCGGGAGGCAATTACTACTCACATGAAGTTCTTTGTAGAAATACCAGAGG
>JBLHKV010000216.1:0-6928 GCA_047618115.1 Halieaceae bacterium
ACTGATAGCTCTGGTTCAGAAGCACTGCATAAGCATGGGCTCAATAACCAGAGCCACCGTAAAAAATCGATATGCTTCACTACACGCCCGGGAGGCAATTACTACTCACATGAAGTTCTTTGTAGAGATACCAGAGGTTTGGCTCACCGAGTTTTTGGAAGACGACCCCCATTGCCAAGGTTACTGGGTAAGCAGCCTCACTCAGTCCTGGCAAAAAGGCTATGCCGACAACTGCACCCTGCCATGGACGAATTACGTCGACCTGGTGAGGCGCCTGCGACTTCACACCGACAAGCAGATCATGGTCGACGTGGACATGATGTTCAATGAACCCAGTGTGGCGGCAACTATTGCCCAGGAACTTTACGCGGTAGGGTGTAATACCGTAGTGATCGAGTCCAAGCGGTTCCCGAAGGTTAACAGCCTTACTCCCAATTCCATGGTTCTGAGCACACCCGATGAATTTTGCCGACTGATCAACAAGGTTAAGACTAGCTGCCCAAAGCTGGAGGTCATTGCCAGGGTCGAGTATTTGGCAACGACAAAAAGCGTGGAATCAACGGTAGCGATATCACGCCGGGTGATAGATGCAGGCGCTGACGGGGTCGTCGTTCACTGGGGTAGCGATGCCAATACAACCTTATTGAAGGAAACACTGAAACCACTACAGCAGCAGGGTATCCGAACAGGTATTATTCCTACCAAGTACCTGGATCAGGTTGTCGCCGGTGACTTCGAAGACTTGGCCGATTTTAGTATTCTAGGCAATATCTGCTCTTCCTTTATCCGCCACTCATTTTCCGAACACTCAATTGATTACCTGCTCAACATGCCCTGTATGTTCGAGCCCATTCTTGACAGGGTTGGCTCACACGAGCCAAAAGGACAGCACAACTTAGTAGTCCTCGGCGCCCAACCGGCGGCCAGTGGTCAGATGCTGCTTGAAAATAAAGAAGTGGTGAAACAGTTTACAGATAGGTCTTCAGAGTTCTTCGGCATCATTTTTGTCGCCAATGAGCAGGCCCAGGTACCTGTCGATGATTCGCAGGGCATCCATACTGTTCGAATTAAGGATTCCATTGGTGAGGTCGACAGCTTGGCTGCCGCTCGCGATTTATTGAATACGGAATACACCACCGTAGTCTATGCCGATATCGAGCCGCCGGCACTCGAGTGGCTGAGGAATCCGGGACTGACTTTTTGCAATGACCTGTACACAGGCGTGCTGTGTATCAAGACCGAAGTTTTAATATCGGCACTACAGGCCTCCGATCCAAACGAAACCATACTGGAGATGTCCGCCAAGCATAATATCGCCATCAAGACGGAAACCTTCCCCGCATGAGCCAGATAAAGCGGGTTATGGTCGACATGTCGGCCACTCTCATTCACCACGGCCATACCCGGCTTATCGAGCAGGCCAGCCAGCATGGTGAGGTCATCATCGGACTAACCAGCGACGAAGAAATATTGGCTCACAAGGGCTATCAGTCTGAACTCTGCTTTGAGGAACGGCGGCAGATCCTGGCTGCCATGTATCATGTAAAAGAGATAGTGGAGACGCCGTGGCTGATCAATGAGGCATTACTCGACCAGCACAATATTGACCTGCTGGTACACGGTGACGACAACAGCAACAACATTGCCGCTGACCGGTTGCTGATTCTACCGCGAACCCCCGGAGTCAGCAGCAGTGAGTTACGCCAGCGCGCCCTTCAATCGCTAACATTAATATCAAACCGAAAACTTATGCTGACACCCGGCCCTGCCTATCTCTCCAGTGCCAATGTCCGCGGTTTGAAGCCTGTTTTTGGTCGCGGCGATGACGACTACAGTGCAGCAGAAACACGCGTTCTAGATTGGATAAAAATACTCTCAGGCCAAGACAATATCGTGCGAATGCAGGGCTCGGCCACACTGGCACTGGAACTAGCACTAAAGAATTTCGTTGCCGGCAAAGTACTGGTTGTAGATACCGGGTACTACAGCGATCGCCTCAGTCTATTACTGGACGACAGTTGCAATGTTGAACACACTACTTACGACTCACTCCATGAGCAAACTGGTCAATACGACTGGATTGTTTGCTGCTATGTAGAAACGAGCTGCGGCATCAAGCTTGATGCGCAGACCCTGCGCCAACACACAGACCGAATGGGTGCACGCCTGTTTATGGATGCGACCGCATCTATCGGACTGGAGCAGGACCACGAAGTCGCCGATCTGATGGCATTCAGCTCATGTAAAGGCCTGTTCGGCCTAACGGGTGCCGCCTTCATAGCCTATCGTGAAGGACTGGAAGTGGCCTCGGGGCGTGTCTGGCGAGACAGCAGCTACTATTTCAACATCGACACGCATCAACAACTCGGCGTGACCGGACCCTACCATGTGATCTGCGCGCTGGATGAGATTCGTGGTCAACACCTTCAGATGCTTGAACGCGTAATAAAGAGTAAACAAAAAACCTTGGAGCTCTGGCAAGATTGCATCGACCCGACCATCAACCAGCCTCTCCTGTGCACCTATCTGAGTGCTACCGTCGAGGCGCGAGATGACAAGGTCATACTCTATTCGCCCAGATCACCCTTGCCGGGCTCAATTATATGCCATATGGGCGAACTGGATATTGATGGCGTGCACTTTCATGAGAGAATCAAGGTTACTCCACTATAAGAATAGCGGCTGATACCACTAACTACATGGCTAATAACTGGAAAAAGATCTGGGGCGGTAAGGGACAAAGTGTAATACATAACCCGCTGCCCACCCTGGAAGATCTAATCCGTGAAGACGGCTTTGATTCGGGAGCTGGCGACCACAGTATCGACAGTTGGCGACAGCTTACGTCTTATACCTACAGTCGCCTGAACATCAATCAAGGCAACCGACTGCTTGAAGTCGGCTGTGGCTGCGGAGCTTTTCTCTACGATGCCTGCCAGGCTGGCGTCACTGTTAGCGGCATTGATCTGAGTGAAAAACTACTGGAAGCCGCTAGGTCAGTCTTACCCAACGGCGAATTTACCAGGGCCGAAGCGTCTGAAATCCCCTTTGAAGCAGACACTTTCGATGCCGTCATAAGCCACAGTGTCTTTCAATACTTTGAGTCAGAAGACTACGCTCGGCAGGTGATTCTGGAAATGGCCAGGGTTGCGCGCAGCGACACCGGCCGCATTGCAATCCTCGATGTCAACGATGAGGCGAAATGCGACGATTTTCATCGCATTCGTGCTGGCTCCATAGGTGCTGAGGCCTACCGGGCAAAATACCAGGACTATCCCCACCGTTTCTATCGTCAGGCCTGGTTCATCGATAATCTGGAATCAGCCGGCTTTGAGGTAATCACCGAAGACCAAGCCATAGACGGTTATTTGAACTCCGCCTTTCGCTTTAACGTTTTCGCCAGTCGCAGGGACTGTTAAGGAGGAAATCGCATGCTGCAGACTGAAGAGTTCATTGCCGCATTAATCAGCGACGGCTACAGCCATGTCTGTGCCGTTCCCTGTAGTTTCGCCACCAACCTGATCAACGCACTGATCAATGAATCAGAAATTGAATACGTAGCGGCCGCCAGTGAAGCGGTCGCCTGCTCGGTAGCGGCCGGCCTTGCCATGAGTGGTGCCAGGCCAATCGTATTCGCCCAGTCCTCCGGTCTCACTAACATGGGCAGCTGTATAACCAGCTTACTCAAACCCTATGATATTCACTTCCCGATTATTGTCAGTTGGCGCAGTTACAAGGAGGGCGACAGCGAAATACAGCACCGCCACCTTGCCAGCCAATTACCGGCATTGGTGGGGGCCTATGGTTACAATTGGGAACTACTTGTCAGTAATGACCTGACAAAAACATTACAGCAGCTCAATCGCTGTAATAATGAACATATAATTCTCGTTCTGGAAGCCGGCACATTTTCCGAAGTCGAGCTTGCACCCCCCTATCGACTGGACTTGAGCCAGTACCCGTCCCGATGCGAATTTCTGGCTTTTTTAAATCAACGGTTTGCAGGATCGGAGTACTGTTTTGTCGGCACTACAGGCCATACCGCGCGCGAAATGTATACGGTCATGCCACAGACGAAAAACTTTTACATGGCGGGAAACATGGGCGGCGCACTCAGCGTAGGCTACGGCACTTACCTGGCGGGAAACAAAACCATTATCTGCGGCGGCGATGCTGAAAGCGTCATGCATCTCGGCGGCATGATCACTTCACAGCTTTGCCAGAACCCCTCAGCCAGCCTGCTTTATATTCTATTCGACAACGAGTCGAACAAAAGCACGGGGGGGCAATACAGTTATAACCAGAACATTGATTACCCGGCCCTGGCGCGCAGTTGTGGCTTTTCCACCCCTCCCCCAACGATAACCACCCTGGATGGTCTTTCCAGGGAGATTGAAAAATTCGGGGACACATCCACACCGCAATTCCTGCATGTGAAATGCGGATACGATGACACCACAGCAAGACCGTCAGCCAACGCCATAGCAGACAGCAAGAATATCTTTTCGCTCACCGGGTGCCCACCCCAGAGCCCCACCGCCAAAGACTCCAGATGACCGAGCGTAACAAAGGCATTGCGCTACTGATCAGGGATATTGTCATTCGCCTTGGGCTGGACATCGTCAATGTTATTCTCAATCTGATAATACTCACGATTGTGGCAGGAGCTTTGAGTGCAAAGGAATACGGGATGTACGCCATGGTCTTCACCACGGCGTCTCTTCTTATTCCAATCCTACTGCTGAGGCTAAACGCTGCTTGCGTTAGATTCTTCCCGTCAATTTTGCAACAACCCCGAAGCGCGCTACGCAACGTTTTCGTCACGATTGTGCTTCTGGCCAGCCCCGTCATCTTCATCTCCTGCTTCGCGATACTCGCTCTGACGCCCTGGTCTGGGGAAGTGATTTTTGCCCAGCAAGTCGAGCAGAGCCTGCTGTATGGTCTGGTCGGCTTTTTATGCCTGCGGTGTTTCAGCACTTTGTTTGTGGACTGTTTTCGAGCCATGAATCGCTCACCCGTTGCCAGCCTCTACAACAGCTCTCGCTTTGTTGTCACACTGTGTTTTCTGTCTATACAGCTGCTCTACGATACGACCTTACTGGACATACTGTATGCACATATCCTGGCAGAACTGCTTATCCTGAGCGTCGTGACAGCTCATCTGTGCCTGACGGGCGCTCTCGGGATGGACTTCCGCTTCGCCCGTGATCAAATAACGCCCTACCTGCGCTACTCGCTACCTCTGGTACCCTATACCTTTTTTATCGCCGTAAATCAGTTCGCCGACCGGTATCTTATCGCCCATATTGTGGGCATTGAAGAAGCGGGGGTATATACCTTTACCTACAACCTGATTGCAGCAGCGTTCCTGATAAACACATCAATAGCCTATGTCATTTACCCCCATATCAGTCGACTCTGGCATGAAAATGCCATGGATGAAATCAAACGCTACCTCAATCTTGGGGTTAAATTTTTTTTACTTTTTGCGCTTCCGATCGCAGCCGGTGTTAGCGTGGTTTACCAACCAGTAGTCCAAATGATGGTAGGCCCTGAATTCATTGTGAGTACCGAGGTGGTCGTCTACGTGGCCATAGGCTATATTGCCTTTGGACTCGGCTCCATATTCAGCTATCTGATCGACCTCAGTAAAAAAACCACGCTTTTCCTGAGAATATTGTTTATAGCGGCCTGCGCAAATATATGCCTTAACCTGCTATTAATACCCTCAATGGGCCTTGCAGGCGCGGCACTCGCCACCCTGATCACCTACTGTATCCAGTTCTTACTGATCTGGCGAGTATCTCGAAACCTGATCTCCTTGAACTTGAGCGTAGACCTACGATTTGCCGGCTGCTGCGTGCTGGGCGCTGCCTGCATGCTTCTTGTCCTGCAAAACCTGACACCCATTGAGGGGATGGCAGAACTGACAGTCGCCATTCTGGCAGGTGCTTTTATCTATTTCGGTATTACCGGATTTCTATTACGCAAAGACATTGTTGTCGCTAGACATATGTTGCAAGGGAGATAAACTGTGACGACTTTGACTAAGATAAATCGGGCACCTACGTTATGACAGGAGCAGCAACCCTTTCTTCCTGGGTCGATAACTCTCTTGTTTTGAAAGACGGCGGCGTCTTTATCGAGGAAGGCCATGAATCTATTGCCTATACCGATGGCAAAGACGTAGAACGCTACCTTCATCGTGTATTTACCACTTGTCATGACCTCGCCAGCACGTCCTCCGAACTAGAAAGCTGGATCAAGGATTGGCCCACTGAATACCACCTCAGCCGGGGTCGTGCACGGCTGCTCAACGGTCTAAGTTACGATAATTCCGCCACGGTGATGGAGGTGGGTTGTGGTTGTGGGGCAATCACCCGATTTCTCGGCGAGACTTTCGAACAGGTCATCTCGGTGGAGGGCAGTATCAGCCGGGCAGAACTGGCAAGATTGCGCTGCCGCGGGCAAGACAACGTTTCAATTATTTCGGCGCCGTTTCAGAACATTCGATTCACGAAGAAGTTTGACATCATTTTTTGTATCGGTGTTTTCGAATACTCGCAATTTTTTGTCGATGGCGAAGACCCCTACAGTGCCATTATTCGTTACTTCAGTGATCACTTAACAGATGATGGTGTGCTTGTGCTCGCCATCGAGAACCAGTTTGGACTTAAATACTTTGCCTCGGCGTCCGAGGATCATAGCGGCAGACGCTACGATGGTATTGAGGGCTATTACCGGGGCAATGGTAAAGCCAGAACTTTTGGTATCGATGAATTGCGAGCCATTATTCAGAAAGATTTTGCACAGCTGAACTTCTGCTTTCCGTTTCCCGATTACAAAATCGTCAACGGCATCATCGCCGACAAGGCGCTAGATCATATCAATGTCGGCGAACTGATAGGGCACTTTCCCTCCAGGGATT
>JBLHKV010000217.1:0-6885 GCA_047618115.1 Halieaceae bacterium
CATTATCTGAATGAAGCTTCTGACGTCTCAGGTTATGGGGGCCTCAGATATGTGAACATCCATGTCCGAAGCCGGGTCGGGTTGATGATCTTCCTGAAATTGCTCTACCTGCTTTTCAACCGCTGCTACTTTGCGGCCATACTCGGCAATGTGAAAGATCGCGTCTCCCTCGTAGACTAGTGGCAGGTTTGTCCGGCCGATGACGACACCGTCATTTGGTGCAACAAGCGCAGTTTCAGTATTTCCCAGCGGGTCGGCGACAAACGCTAGTACCTGTCCTGTAGTAACTTTGGCCCCAAGGGGGACCAGTGTCCTTAAGATTCCGCTTTCGGGCGCTCGCACCCAGCTTGTCTTGTGGCTGATAATGGGTGGCGCTTTGGGCTTCTTACTTCGGCTTTTCCTGAGCATACCAATCTGGCGCATTACATTGACGATACCATTCAGTCCAGCACGTATATACATTTCTTCAAAGCGAAGCGCCTCACCTGCTTCGTACAATATTACCGACACACCGTTGTCAGCTGCACACGCTCGCAGTGAACCGTCGCGAATTTTAGAATCGATGGCCAATGGACTGCCAAACGCCTCGGTCATCGCCAGGGTTTCTTTGTTGTCCAGGTCTGCGCGGATTTGTGGAAAATTGCTGCGGTGACGAGCCCCTGTATGCAGATCGATGCCATGGGTACACTTGCTGATTACTTCCTGGATAAACGTGTGAGCTAGCCTGCCAGTCAACGAGCCCTTGGATGAGCCTGGGAAGCTGCGATTTAGATCGCGGCCGTCCGGTAAGTAGCGGCTATGGGTAAGAAACCCGTGAACATTCACAATGGGTATAACGATCAGAGTACCGTGAATATACTTGAGAGACTTATGCCGTAAAAGTCGACGAGTAATTTCAACGCCCATAATTTCATCACCGTGAATTGCTGCACTCACGAATAGGGTTGGTCCCGGCTTCTTGCCTCGAATCACCTGTAGTGAAATCGACATATCATCGTTTGTGTACATGGAGGCAATGGGAATACTGATCTCACGACGCTCCCCAGGGCTAATGGATGTTCCACCTATTACCAATACAGTATCCTGCTTAGTCATTGCGTGGACTTCCTGTTCTTGGGGGTTTGTTACCAGACAGATAAGATCGCCCGGGATCAACCACGAATTGTCGTCTGATGGCGGACCGACCGACAAGTACCCGAAAGGACATTAAATCTCGATCTGTCAAAGTGAGTTCGGCGCTGACCGTGCGATCACCAATTACTAGCGTAGTCAGAATGACGTGTCGCAACTCCTCGTGACCACCTGAGTCTCTCACGGTACGTTGGTCTACAAGGGGCGCCTCACAAATTACCACCTCATCGGCATTACCCTGTTGTGGGTGAATATGGAATCGCACCCAGGGCGCGCTATCACGCTCAAATGTATCGACTTTAAATGCATGCAGACAACTGGTTCTCGCTCCAGTATCCACTTTTGCCTTGATACGAGGAATTCCGAGTTCAGGAAAGCTGACCCACTCACGCCAGCCAAGGGTTTCTCGATGATTCATACGGGCCTAGCTCCGATCTAACGGATAAAAATACTAAATAATGAGCCCGCAAATGGGCGCTCGGTGTGGTTAGTCATCACTGGGTGATTCGTTGGTCAATGTTGTATCCAGTTCCTGTACCTCGGGTCGTCTGCGACGCCGAGTACGGGCTGGTATCATTGATCTCATGGATTCCAGTTTGCCAAAGCACAGTAGTTTGTCATTAGATTCCAGGGTTCGGCTATTGCGCGGGTTAGGAATACTTTTGCCACCCCGATAGAGTGTTAACACGTTAACATCACTTTCCTCTAGCCCTGTTTCGCCTATGGTTTGGCCGACAAACTTTGACCCCTCGGGAACATATATCTCGCTAACCCCATAACCTCTGCTGACAGTGAGGCGCTGACGTACGTCGATTTCTGGGAAATCTACTTGGGCGGCTATGTAGTCCACCACTGCTCCAGCAATATCCAGTTCAGTGGCGGTCTCGATTCCCTCGAGACCGGGTGACGAGTTCACCTCCATAACCTGTGGCCCGTCCTTACCCTCCAGCATATCAACTCCGGCCACGTGCAGACCGAGAATCTGCGTGCAGCGAACGGCTGTTTCCCGGTACTGTTCATCCAGCTCTACGGGTTCCGCTATACCACCCCTGTGAACATTGCTGCGAAATTCCTGCCCCTGGGCTACACGCCTCATGGCACCGACAACCTGATCGCCCACAACAAAGGCTCTAATATCCCGACCTTTACTCTCCGCGACGAACTTCTGTATCAATACGTTTTGCTTCTGACTCTGTAACAGCTCAATGATCGACTCGGCGGCCTGGATAGTTTCCGCCAATAACACACCTATCCCCTGTGTGCCTTCAATCAGTTTGATGACAACTGGTGCACCTCCTACCCGGGCTATCGCGGGTAGGACGTCCTTTTTATCGCGAACGAAGGTCGTCCTTGGAATGCCAATATGGTGCCGACTGAGAATTTGCAGGCTGCGCAGTTTATCGCGCGAGTTCATAATGCCGTGGGCTGTATTCGCGCAAAATGTGTCCATTTCCTGGAACTGCCGTACGACCGCGGTACCGTAGTAGGTAATCGACGCGCCAATTCTGGGGAGAACCGCGTCGTAGTGGCTCAGTGGTTTCTGACGATAGTATAAATCGGGTGTCCCACGTTCTAGATCAATAGCAAACTTCTGGGTATTGAGAACTTTCACCTGATGATCCCGCTGGAGCGCGGCTTCTTTCAATCGACGTGTACTATAGGCGTTGGGACTGCATGACAGAATGCCAAGTTTCATAGGCTTATCTCTTCAGTGTTGTGTTCGATTGCCGGATAATTGGGCAAATATCGGATAACACAAGTAAACTCTTGCCACGTTGGGTGGCGCAAAAATAGCCCTGCATACTCTCATGATTGTCGACTGGTATCCATTTATTACCTGTGTAGGAGCGATTATAAGCACCGTCATTGATGTTCCTGGAGTAAACTCAAGGCATGCACGTAGCACATAAGCAGAGGAGAACGGTGTTGACGGCGACACATCTCCACCGTTACGTCTTCCGCGCTCTGGTTCTGATCACCGTGATCTTGCCGTTGTCAGGCAAGGCATTGACTCCTGAAGTACGAGGTGTTCCCGAGCACCTGAAAAACAACATTATTGCTCACATTGGCGAACTGAGGCCAGTCGAATTATCGAACACAATACGCTTGTCTCGCATTCTTAATACGGCCGTCAATAACGCGGTACAGCCCTTTGGTTACTATCAGGCTGATACATCCTTTAACGTGAGCGGGGAGAATCTGCTAATAGATGTCGAACCTGGCCCCCCCACACTCATTTCAGAGGTAGATATTGTTATCGAAGGGGAGGCGACTACCGACGATCGTTTTCATCTCGCTATTCGCAATTCCGGGGTAGAAGCTGGGGCTCAACTAAATCATCCAGCTTACGAAGATCTTCGTGAAGAATTACAGGCTCTCGCCAGGGAGCTGGGTTATTTCGAAGCTCGATATACACAGGCGGTGCTTCGCGTGAACCCCGATGAAAGGTCTGCACAGCCGCATCTTCATCTGGACAGCGGTCCTCGCTATCGTTTTGGCCAGCTAGAGCTCAGTGGAACCGATGTTAATGCTCACCTGCTTCTCGCCAAAGCCAGGTTTGCGGAAGGGGAGTTTTTCTCCCAAAGCAAGTTGTCCTCCTTTGAGCAATACCTGATGGATACCGGCTACTTCCATTCTGTGCAGTTAAGTAAAAACTTATCTCCGGGAAAACTAGTGGATGTCGCGATCGAGCTCACGGATGTAAATGTCGATCGGATAGAGGTTGGGGTGGGAGCGAGCACCGACACTTCCTTCCGATTCCGATTTAATCATCTTAACCCGCGTATCAACGGGGCAGGTCACTCCATAGAGTCGTCCACGCAAATCTCAAAGGTCGAGCAAAGTATCGACGCAAGATACCGGATACCGCTGATCGATTCTTTTAAGAATTTCTACCAATTCAGCGCCGGTGCGCGAAGTGAAGATGTGCAGGACACACAGACTACTTCGATCAGTCTTGGTGCCAGAAAACTAGGTCAGCTCGGGGAGGACTGGAACTGGAGCTATGGCCTCAGCGCGGAATATGAACGGTTCCAGATTGGCGAGGAGCCAGAAGCGACGACGCAGTACCTACTTCCAGGTATTAGCTTCGATTACACATCATTGGAATCCGGCAACGATCCGCGGAGCGGACACCACTATTCGGCCGACATAGCATGGAGTACTCCCGGGCTAGGCGCGAAAACTCAGTTCACTCGTTTGCGTGGATCTGGGAAATGGCTGCTTCCACTGGGCTCGGGTCGCACTACCGTTTTGACCAGGTTGGATGTCGGGGTAGTGGTAACCGATGAGCTTGAAAGTGTGCCCGCCTCACTTAGGTTCAGCACTGGCGGTGACAGTAGTATCAGAGGTTTCGATTATGAGTCGCTGTCGACCCGCGATTCGCAAGGTAACCTTGCCGGAAGTAAGTATCTGGCGGTGGGTAGTGTAGAACTTTCCTACCTCTTTAGGCCGAGCTGGCGTTGTGCGGTATTTGTGGATAGCGGTAGTGCATTCACTACCGGGGCTGACGATGTTTATCAAAGTGCGGGGCTGGGCGTACGGTGGTTGTCTCCCGTGGGACAGATACGCGTAGACCTTGCAGCTCCTATCGGTAGTTCTGAACATAGCGGGGTGCGCTTGCACATCAGTATGGGACCTCCGCTATGACTCCATCGCGCAAAACCAGTGCCATATTGACTGCGTTGAGCTTGCTCGCGCTGATCTTGCTGGTGCCGGTCGCACTCGCGCTGTCACCCCAGGGTCTGAAACTCGCTTGTCACTGGTTGTCCCGGTTACAACCCGATATTCAACTGGTGTACGAATCCGGACATTTGCTCGAAGGTCGCCTGGCAATGATGAGTATGAACAGTGATGCACTGTCGGTGAACGTGGAAGGAGTGAGCTGGAAACTAGCTCGAGACTGTCTTTGGTCGTCAAAACTCTGCTTCGATGTATTTGAGGTCGACAGGGCTTTAGTTAAGCTACAGACGGACAAGAATAGTGATGGCAGTGATGCGCGTGCGACTATTTTTCCGTTCGAGATCATCGCTGAGAACGCACAAATCAATCGACTCATAATCCACCAGATCGACGGGACAGAATTTGAGGTCAGCGCTATTAACTTTGCTGGGCAAGCGTATGAAAAGACTGTCAATCTTACGCGCTTTTCCGCGAGTTACTCAAGCGCTCAGCTATCCGCACAGGGCCAGATTAAACTGTCCGCAGAGCTGCAACTCGCGCTAGCGCTGCAGCTACGTTACACCAGATCTGAAGATGACTATTACAGTGCTAACGCGTCGATTGAAGGCAGCCTGGACGAACTGGAGATAGTCGGTGCACTGACCCATCCCGAGAAAATAGAGGTAAGAGGCTGGTTGCGACCCCGCGATCTAGCGACGAGTCTGATTATGAGCCACGTCGGCACAATACCGGCTGTAGGCAGTGATTGGGTATTACAAGATCCAACCCTGCAGATCAATGGTGCGTGGCCGGCGTTGGACTTTACGTTTCAATCGGATCTCGGGTCGAAACAATTGGGGAGTAGTGCTGTCACCATTGCAGCGCGTACATCAGAATCGACTCTGGAAGTTTCATCCTTCGAACTGAGTAGTCAGTATGTTAATTGGATAGGGCAGGGTCACATCGACTATACCCCGGACCTCACCGGACGTTTCAATACTGATTTGTCCTTGATCTGCCCTCCGGAGACTGGGCCCCGACTCGTATGTGCGCTTGACGGAACGGTGGATATTACCGGTAGTCTGCGGGATTCGATCCTGGCAATAAGCCTGGACGGTGATCTGCAAGGTAGTATCAATCAGACCATGGCGCGTTTGACCACAACCCTGAAAGGGACCTCAGAAGGTGAGCTACAATTAGGCGCAACCGAGTTACGGGTCGCGGAAAATATTCTGCGCCTGACAGGCAATGTAGGTCAGAATTCTGACCTTATCGGCAACCTCGACCTCGTGAACCTCGGGCAGTTCTTACCCGGTGTGACGGGGTCCGGAAGGGGTAACTGGCGAATCTCTGGCCCAATTTCTAACCCCGTTGCCTCCGCTGATTTCAACTTGAACTCACTTTCGGGGAAGAACCTTGGACTACACGAACTGTCCTTGACAGCGGGCTGGAGCGGATTAACAGACCGAGGCTGGATCGACCTTGCTTCTAGTGGTGGCAACTGGGGTGATGCAGTGTTGACCCACGCTCGCTCCCGCTGCGAATTCGAAGTGGCGAATGTAGACGCTGGTCGGGTTTCCTGTGTCGATGTGTATTTCAACATAGCATCGGATGCAGAGCCCTGGCAGCTATCGGAGCCCCTGAAAATGAGTTGGGAGTCGGTGACAGCTGATGCTACCGTCGATCCGTTTTGCCTATTTTCAATGAGTCGGTCAGTTTGCAGCACGCTACCAATACGTTTTGGCGGAGACGAGGTAGACGGGATAAAGCTCGTGGGAGAGAATTTTGACCTTAACTGGGTCCGGCGCTGGCTGCCGCCCGATATAGATATCGACGGCGCGATTGGTTTCGAACTGTCGGCTTCCCGCTCGGCGCTGAACGGCAGTCGGGCCGAGTTTACGCTAGCCTCGCCCTTACTTAATATTGGCCTGCAAACCGCTGGTAAGACCATAATCCACCCGGTCACAGAGCTTGAATCCAGAGCCGCTATCTCTGATAACGAGATCAACATGGATTGGCGTTTCAGCGTGGGTAGTGCAGGTTCGAGCAAGGGGCATATCGAGATCAATGATTGGCCCGGGACCAGAAACATTG
>JBLHKV010000218.1:0-6865 GCA_047618115.1 Halieaceae bacterium
GCCATTGGCGCAGGTACTGGTAGTCGGGTCCGTACCGGAACAAACCCTGCGCGAAGTGGCACGCAGGATGCGCCTGGAATTCCGTGGCATTAAGGGTGTATCCGGGGTGTTACTTGAAGGCTACCGGGATCGCGAAGTAAAAATTCTGCTGGATGATGCCAAACTGCGTCGTCTTGGCATCAGCCACGAGCAGGTAAAGCAGGCGATAAAGGCGAGGAATGTACGAGATTCGGGCGGCGCACTGGATTCTGCAGCAGGCGAGCAGGATATTCTAACTATCGGCAAGTTCCAGGATCCGAAGGATGTTGAAGAAGTCATCGTTTTTGAAGGACGACCCGGTGACTTTGTACGCGTTAAAGATATCGCCCGCGTACATTACGATTTTGCCGATCCGGTCGTACGTTCTTCCATTGACGGACGTACCGCAATCACTTTGGTGGTCAAGGCTGGTGAACAAGCCGACCGACTGGGAACGGCAACGCTACTTAAAGAATACGTAAGCGCGAAGAACAAATCGCTACCGGCAGACATCGAACTATTACTGGTCAACGACGACAGTCTCGCCACAGAGGCCATGCTCGAAGTACTGGTCAGTAACGCTATCGTGGGTATTATCCTGGTAGTTCTGGTACTGCTGCTGTTCTTTCAGTTTCGCCTCACCATCTGGGTAGCACTGGGGCTACCGACGGCACTGATGATGGTTTTCGCGGTCATGCCAATGCTCGGGCTGTCCATCAATATGCTCAGTGCCGCCGCCCTGATCCTGATGCTGGGCATACTGGTGGATGACGCAGTAGTGACCGCGGAAAGTATATTCAGGCACCACGAGTATGGATATTCTCCAGTTGAATCGGCAGTCATGGGAACACAGAAGGTATTGCTCCCGGTTTTTGCCAGTGCGATGACCACCATCGTGGCCTTTGCCCCGGCTGCATTTCTAGGGGGCGTACAGGGCAAGGTATTTTGGTTGGTTCCGGCTATGGCCATTCTGGTGCTGCTAATGTCTCTGTTCGAGTGTAAGTTAATGCTGCCCGCGCACATCGCTCACGCACTTAAAGGTCCGCAATCCGGCAAATTGTCCCGGCCCTGGTTTGAAAAGGTTGAGGATGCGTACGAGACCTTCATGATGAAGGTAATACCCCATCGCTACATTTTTTCCGCCATTACCCTGGTCATATTTCTTGCCGCGGCGATAGTGTGCTCGCGGATGCTCGTTGTTATATCTGCACCGGAAACCAATGTAGACATCCTTTTTGTGAAGGCGGAGGGCCCCATCGGTACCTCGCTGCACACCATGGAAGAAAAACTGGCTGTTCTGGAAGCGGAGTTGCGTGAGATTATCCCCGCCGACGATATCAATCAGCTCATGGTAACAGCGGGACACCATGACCACGACAAGAGGAGAATGACCGAGGGCACCGACGCATCCTGGGGCTTGATTTCGATATTCCTGAAGCCAGCCGATCAGCGCTCCATCAATACGCTAGCGCTGCGCGATCGGTTGACCCAGCTGTACGCCCAGAGAGCGGGCTACCAGCGGTTGAGCGTGCGAGTGGCCAACTCCGCTCTCAACATGGGCTTCCCCCTGGAAACCATCGTCATTGGTAACACTGCCGACAGGTTTGACGTTGCAGACATGCTGATGGGCTACGTGCGCAGCATCGACGGGGTCAAGGAGGTGTGGAGTGATTATGTATCGGGTAAGCCGGTCATTTCTCTCAGAATAGATTACGAGGCCCTGGCACGCTATGGCATCACCGTGGGCGAGGTTTCCTCCGCGGTCAAAGTGGCCTTCAACGGCCAGGTGGTGGATACCTTTGAAACCATAGAGGACACTATTATATTCCGCATGATGCTGGATGGTGTCGACGCGAGAGATCCAGCCTCGCTGTATTCACTCGCTATAACCAATCAGCACGGCGACAGTATTTTGTTGCGAAGCCTGGTTGAGTTTGAGCAGGCGCCTGGCGAGGGAACCGTAAGACACTACCTGGGTGATCGCGCAACAACCGTGTTCGCAACCATCGATCGCGAAGCCATCACCATGCTCGAGTTGAATCAACTGGTGTCCGCCTATATCCACAACGAAGGCTTTGCACAGCGCTTTCCGGAACTCAGTTTTAGCCAGACTGGTGAAATCGTCAACGAAAAAGAACAGGCCGGAGAAATCGGCAAAGCACTGCTGATGGCAATCATCGGTATCTTCTTCATTTTGCTGCTGCTCTTCCGCTCCCTGTTGCAGCCGCTCATGACATTATGTCTTATCCCGCTCGGAGTGGTTGGTGTATTTGTCGCCTTCGTACTACAGGACATCGTGGTGTCGTTTGCCGCGATGATAGGTTTAGCCGGCCTTATGGGGGTTATCGTCAACGATGCTCTGGTCATGCTGGACCGATTCAATACGGAGCAGCGGTTGCATAGCGAGCAAGGAGAAACATTGCTACACGATCGGCAGATTGTGGAGTGTGCCAGCGTACGTTTGCGTCCGGTACTGATTACTACAGTAACAACCTGTGCCGGACTGTTCCCCGCAGCCTATGAAATTGCCGGGAGCAATGAATTGATCACGCCCATGGTAATGGCGATGTTTTGGGGGGTGATGATCGCCAGCTTCGTGACGCTGTTCCTACTGCCCTGCTTTTATGCCATGGAACGCGACCTGCATGCCAAGCTCTACCCGGAGTACGCACGCCAAGCGCTAGATGAAGTCATTATGTATAACTAGCAGCCCAACTCTCAACAAGAGCAAGTGCCGAGGTGAGAGCTAATAAGATGTGGAACCGGCCCGTGTTGAATCCCACTGAAACTTGATACGGTCTTTGCATTACAGGGCGGTTTTTTCATGTCAGACACGCCGCATGCCTCCAACGATCACTATACACCGCCGAAAACTACGTTTAGTACCAAATTCTTTTATGGGTTTGGTGCTATAGCATATGGCGATAAAGACAGTGGGTTTACTTTTTTCTATTGTTTTTTTACAGCCATGTTTTAGGCCTGTCGCCACAACTGGCTGGATTTGGCATTTTGATTGCCTTGATTTTTGATGCTTTTTCGGACCCTATTGTGGGACGCTTGTCTGTTGGCCTCCATTCCAAGTGGGGACGGCGACATCCGCTTATGTATGCCGCAGCGCTACCGATTGCGATTTCATATTTTTTCTTGTGGAACCCACCCGCGGGCCTCTCGCAAAATGAACTGTTCGTCTACTTCGTTATCATGGCCGTCATGGTACGGACGTTTATCACCCTTTATGAAATACCATCGTCGCCTTAGTTGCAGAGCTGACGGACGATTATGACGAACGAACCTCGTTTTTAGGCTTTCGATACTTCTTTTGCTGGTGGGGAGGACTGACCATGGCAGGCCAGACTGATACTCTCGCAGGATTGTAGTTGATCTAAAGGAAGTACCTAAGAACCTTCATACTACGTCTCAGCTGGGTGAATTTGTTGGCGGCTTTGGTGGGAAGGAGCACACCGTATACCGATAGCTTTACCAACCCTCTGGATGATCGACTCGCGAATGAAAACTACTCTTTTAATGTGGAGAACAGTCGCAATTTTCTGCTTACGGGTCAAATTCGAGATTGATGACTTGATCGCAGTGACACGCGGTATCGTAAGCTCAATGGATTAAAAAAGGAACGAACGCCTGATTCGCAGCTACTCTAACCTAAAAGCTAGAAAAATGGCGGCCACTAACGGCAGATAGACGGCAGATATGGAGCGCTGATGCCGTTGGTCGAAGGGGCCTTGCATACCCATCGCGCGGAACCGTCGGTGGTGCTGGCCAATGAGAAGGAGAGTAGATTGTTGATCGCTGTATCACCGCCGATATCGTTGACTTCAATGGTGAGTACACCGCTTGCATCCCAGCGGAGACTGTTGACATTGTCCGAGGAAATATTGGCACGTAAGCCGGTCGAGCCAGCAGCGGGCAGTGTGTTATGACTGTTATAATACTCGCTGATGGATGTTTTAGCCTCGCCCAGCAAGCCCAGGGCTTCTGTTGTTTTCGCCCTTATAGTGTAATTCTGGTACACCGGTAGCGATACTGCGGCAAGAATTCCAACGATGGCAATTACTACCATCAGTTCGATCAGGGTAAATCCTCGGATGGAAGCACGAAACATTGTTGTGATTCCTTCCCTAGAGGGAGTGGCCCTTGGATTCAATTTCAGACGCCAAGTATACTCTCAAAAAGTGATAGTTCAAATACTGTGCGTACGCAATCATGATTGTGGCGTCGACAGTACTTAGAAAGGATGGCAATGGCACACCGTAGAGCAATCTATAACCCTATTAATCTGCACAGGGTCGTGAGGGTACTCCGACCTATGGCTCTGCCACTACTCACGATGCTGATGGCAGCATGCGGCGGTGGTGGTATCGGTAGTGATCGCCAGGACAACGCGGATGTATCACCAGCCCAGCCAGCCCCCTATGTGTATTCAATTCCTGAACAGACCGATGATGGCTGGATAACTGGCCATTTTGATGACCACGGATTTGATTCGGAAATAATCATAGAATTGATGAGCGGCATTAGCACTGGACAGTTTACTGGCATCGACTCCATAACTATTGTCCGAAACGACACGCTGATATTACACAGTACGTTCCAGCGGTTCCTCGATGAATTTGATAGCTGGATCGGGAATACAGACCCCAACCTTCACATCCTGCACTCAACTAGTAAAAGTTTTACTTCAGCGCTTATTGGCATCGCGATAGATCAGGGTTACATAAGTTCGATAAACACACCGTTCTATGAGCTCTTTTCGTATGCCGATTATCTAAACCCAGACCCGCGTAAGACTGCGTTGTCGCTAGAAGACTCGCTAACAATGCGCCTTGGATTTGAATGGGATGAGTGGAGCGTACCATACACCGTGCCCGGAAATGATCTCGAGGACCTAATGAGGAATAATTCGGATTACGCCAAAGCATTACTGGATTTACCGATGAGCAGTGAGCCAGGCACGACGTTTACCTACAACACCGCTGCGACGATCGCTATCGGGCAAGCATTGGAAAATGCTGTGGGAGTCCCAATGGACGAATACGCTGAGCTGAACCTATTCCAACCACTACAAATTCAATCCGCTATTTGGGGCCGCACTCCTACTGGCCTGCCCAATGGAGGCGCTGGGTTGTTCCTGGAGCCAAGGGACATGATCAAATTCGGACAACTATTTCTCAACCGAGGACGGTGGAAAGAGCGACAAATACTGAGCGGAGACTGGGTCACAACCTCCGTCACACCACACGTGACCCTTGATTGGCCAAGATCAAGTGGCTACGGCTACCAATGGTGGCTGGGTGGGCTTACCTATCAAGATCAGGCCATAGAAACCTGGTCTACCCAGGGCTTTGGCGGCCAGTACATCTTTTGTATTCCGTCACTGAATCTCGTTGTAGCGTTTACAGCACATAACTATGATGCAAACGAAGCACTGCCATTTACACTAATGCAGGACTTCGTTCTGAAATCTCTCATCAATTAAAAGTAAGGCTGGCTAGCGGAGACGTTAGCAACATAACTAGACACTGAGATTCTAACGGGGGTCAGAGTAAAATCACACAACCCTATTGGGCAAGGGGGTGTTCGAAAAAAATGCATCCAAATTGTCAGCGGCAACCATTCCCATAGCCATACGAACCTCTTCAGTTGCAGACCCAATATGCGGCAAGAGTGTAACGTTTTGCAGCAGTCGCAGCTCATTAGGGACTTCGGGTTCGTCCCTGAAAACATCAAGACCCGCACCGGCAATTCGACCTTCGGTCAGGGCCTCTATCAATGCTGATTGATCAATACTGTCGCCTCGCGCTGTGTTTACCAAATAGGATGTTGGCTTGAGTAGCGCGATATGAGCTGCACTCACAGTAGGGGATGACCCGCTTCCTGGCACGTGCACCGACACCACATCAGCCGACGCCATAAGCTCTTCAATTGTGTCTAACCGCGTCGCTTCGAAATCGAGATCCGTAATAGGTGAACGATTGTAAAAGACGACCTTCATTCCCAACGCTAATACCGCGCGCCGTGCCGTGGCTCGTCCTATACGCCCCATACCGATGATGCCAATAACCTTGCCTTGCACGCTGCTACCTAAACCTTCTACAAGCGAAAACCCCTCCCATTGGCCGTCACGCAGTTTACGTTCAGCGGCATAGGCGCGCCGTGTCACGCTTAGTATCAATAACAGCGCTATATCTGCAGTAGCGTCGGTAAGAACATCGGGGGTATTCGATACGGCTATACCTTCATCGCCTGCCGTTTTGGTATCGATATTACTATAGCCGACGCCAACGTTAGCGATGAGTTGAACTCGACGGTTAGCAGCCTGTAGCACCGTTGCATCGAGCGGATCACTCACCGTTGATACCACAGCATCATAATTCGACATCGCGACAGACAGCTCTGTTTTGCTCATAGCTTGGTCAGTAGTATTCAGCCTCACGTCATAACTTGAACGTAACCGGCTCTCTATATCGCTACGTCTTTTGTGCTTCAAGCTTGTCGATCCTTGTTTTGGACGGCGACTTAACTCGTCGGCACCGCCGCCGGGGTTGCTACGTCCCCCCATTGAGCCCGCATCATAACGTGCGACGCCAAAGCACTGGCAATTTCTGAATGTGACTTTTTGACGTCATCTCCACTGGTATAGAAAATTAATTCATCACACATGGATGTGAAGCGCTCTTGAGCTACGTCGTCTGCGTTCTCCTCGGAAGTTATGCCGAATATGTATTTGCCCTTAGCGCGCGCATAACCACACTCAAACCCAGTCCAGGCCTCTGCTTCAACTCCCTCGAGGACAACCAATAGAATATCCGCCTTATCGAGCTCTACTTCGTAC
>JBLHKV010000219.1:0-6755 GCA_047618115.1 Halieaceae bacterium
GTCAGCTGTTTGATTCCAGCGACCAACAAAGTACACCACCTGAAAGACAATATGGGGGCGGGCTACGGAGCCCTGCCCGACGCGGCACAGCGCCGGGAAATGGTCGCGACTTTTGAGTCTCTCTAACGCATGGCAATAAAACCGACTATCTACAAAGTCCAGCTGCAAATCGCCGACGGCGACCGAAACTGCTATCAACAGGCAGCGCTCACCGTCGCGCTTCACCCCTCCGAAACAATTGAGCGCCTCTTGGCCCGACTACTGGCCTACGCCCTTTTTTACGAGCCAGGGCTGGAGTTCAGCAAGGGTCTTTCGACCAGCGACGAACCCGCAATATGGCGTCACGCCGATAATGGTGTAATCGAGCAATGGATCGAAATGGGACAGCCAGAGGAATCGCGAATTCGCAAGGGCCTGGCGCGGGCAAATACTGCCACGGTGGTCGCCTTCGGCAAGAGTGTCGACATTTGGTGGCGCTTACAGGGCGAGAAATTTTCCGATCTATCGCGAGTCGAGGTTTGGCAACTACCTTGGCAGCAGATGGTAACCCTGGCAGCCGCATTGACGCGCGCAACCCAATTGAGTGTCAGCGTCAGCGGTGGTGTCGTCTACGCCGATGTGAACGGTAGCTGCGAGGACTTTGAGATCAGCTTACTGAGCCCCAGCGCAGATTAGGTATTACTACGTCACCTGCATGCTGTCGATAAATTCGTTAGAGCTTGCAATGGCGCGGCGCATTTCCGCTATCAGCACAGAAATATCCTTTTCGATCTGCCCAAATTCAACCTTCAGCGCGGCGACCGCCTGAGCGTTCAGATTGTGTTTTAGATACAACATGTTGTCTTTCATTGCAGACAACACCGGGTCCATTCTCGACTCGGCTTTTCGCAGCGCCGCCAACATGCTGCGATAACGCTGTTTGGTAGAACGTAACTGTTTTTCGCTTTCGCGCCTGAATGTGGCATTGCTATATTGGGTTATCTCGTCGGCCCATTCTTCGAAAAGAGCCTCTGATACCTCCTCAATAGCCACGATACGATCGCTGACATTTGCAGCCGCAGCCTCTGAATCCTCATAACTGCCTGCAAGCTCCTCATACACGCGCTGCAGCTTGCCGCCGTCAAAATTAATTAACGCGGATAATCGCTCTAGCGCGCTTTGAAACTCCTCTTCGGCGTCCTCCTGAGCATCCCTGGCCTCTTCGACCCGGTCCACCAGGATGTCCCGCTTGTGTACACCCACTTTTTCCATCGCGGAATAGTAGGTAGATTCGCACCCAGACAGCGCCAGGAAAAAACCACCCAGTAAAAAGAATCGTACAACCATCGCTTTCAATTTGAACACCCTCATTACATGTTGTGGGGTGCATGCTAGCTTACCCCCCTCTAAGAATACAGGGCCGATTTTGGCTAGTATCAGTAACCCCTCAAAGCTATATTGGAGCAATGAAAACAATCAATGAATCGATCACAGACAGCCTCGACCCCGAGGTATGCCGCCGCGCCCGGCTCTCCCGTGATACTCGGTTTGACGGAGAGTTTTATCTCGGCGTCAGCACAACGGGCATTTACTGTCGCCCCATATGCCCCGCTCGCAACCCGAGGGAGAGCAACGTCACCTATTATCGATCTGCCGCACAAGCGGCACAGGCAGGGTACAGACCGTGCATGCGTTGCCGCCCCGAGTCAGCCCCCGGGAGCCCTGCGTGGCAGGGCAGTCGAACTACTGTCAATCGAGCGCTTAAGTTGATCCAACAAGGTGCCTTGAATACTGGCAGCAGCGCTGCGCTGGCCGCTCGTCTTGGCGTTGGCGAGCGCTACTTACGTAAGCTGTTCGAACGCGAGCTCGGCGTATCACCGCGCGTCGTAGCACAAACCGAGCGTCTACTTTTCGCCAAAAAACTGCTCACAGAAACCGAGTTGTCGATCACCGACATCGCCTTTGCCAGTGGCTTTGGAAGCACCCGTCGATTCAACAGCTTCATCCTCGAACAGATGCGCTGCACACCCTCCAGCCTGAGGCGAAAGAGACAAACTCAGGGGGCAGCTGGTGACGGCGTGCGAGTGGAGCTGCAACTCAAATACCGCCCACCCCTCGATTGGGCAGGCATGCTGTATTACTTCGATCGCCATGCGGTGCCCGCGATAGAAAGCGCCAGTAACGAGTGCTATAGGCGTAGCTTCACCCTTGAAAAAGAGAGTGGCTGGTTCTGTGCTCGGAACGACGCTGCTAGCCAGGCATTGAACGTGGAGGTGCACGTAAGCTCGGCTAACATACTGATGGCGGTGGTTGAGCGACTGCGGGCCGTGTTTGACCTCAACGCGAGTCCTCAGAAAATTTGCGGTCATTTCGACACAGACCCAGCCATGGCAGATCTGGCAGATCGCTTTCCTGGGACTCGCTCACTGGTCGCGTGGTCTCCCTTTGAAGCAGCAGTACGTGCTGTCATCGGACAGCAGGTCAGTCTCGCCGGTGCCTCGACCGTGCTCAACCAAATTATTCAGCGCTGCGGTCGCGCGACCGAATTTTCCGATGGTCCAAACCACTTTTTCCCCACTCCAGCGCAAATGCTTGATCTTGCGGAGGAGCCATTACCAATGCCCGGCCGCAGACGCACGACTCTGTTCAAGGTATGTGAGTATTACAACTCCACAGAGTGCACCGACGCCGATCAACCATGGCAGCAATTGTTGTCACTGCCGGGTATCGGCCCATGGACATCCGACATGATCGCAATGAGAGGCTACGGCCAGCCGAATGTGTTTCCTGCGTCTGACCTGGTGCTCCTCAAAGCTGCAAATGCCCTGGGCTTACCAGGAAAAATGAGAGCATTGGAAGAACACGCCACACGCTGGCAGCCTTGGCGTGCCTATGCAGCCAACTTGCTATGGAGGAGTTACAGTCCATGAACTGTCGATACCAAATTACACCCAGCCCTTTTGGGGAGATATTAATCGCGGCCTCCGACGCCGGAATTTGTCGCCTGGACTTCATCGATCAGCGGCAGGATCTGAATGTGGGGCAGACCTGGATCGAGGGTGTTCACCCCGATATACGCGAGTGCAGCGAACAGCTGACCGCCTATTTTTCCGGCGACCTGACAGCATTCAAGCTGCCGCTGGCAGCGACGGGAACCGACTTCCAAAAAATAGTCTGGGCGGCGCTGTGTGACATCCCCTACGGGACGACTTGCAGCTACGCTGAATTGGCTAGCAGCATAGACCGACCGACGGCAAGTCGCGCAGTGGGGGCGGCCAACGGAAAAAACCCCATCGCCATCGTCGTACCCTGTCATCGGGTTATAGGCGCCAATGGAACGCTAACGGGTTATGCGGGAGGAATAGCAAGAAAACAAAAACTCTTGGAACTTGAATCCAGACAGTTAACTTTAAGCTAGTCCAGTTCAAAAATCTGGCGTGGGTCTAGTCCGAGCGATAAAATAGTTCGGAAAACGGCGTCGTGGTCTCATCGTAGTGGACCTTGCTCTCTAGTAGACGACTACCGATAACCGTGAAATGTGGATCAATCAGGTGACGATATTCGTCCCGGGTTCGATGCCTGGCATAATCATCGTCAAACCCATAATCTGCCAACATCCTCTGGGCTTCAATGTCGGTAGGTACCGTCAGATACAAAAATCGAGTGCGCTCGGCCAACACCTGCAAGACCTCCGTAACGGTCACATCATCCAGGTACTGCAGCACCGATGTACAGAGCGTCAAATCAAATCGAGCCGGCTTGCGTGGCTTTTCACACCAGGTTTGAACGTTCATCGAAAAAAGCTTGAGCCGCGTGGTATGAGGAGCTCGAATAACAGACGCAGCCTTATCAAAGGCATACACGGAAGGTTCAATCCCCACCGCGCGATTAGGCTTAAATCGCTTTAGTACTGCGTTGAATAAATGGCCTAGGCCGTAACCAACATCCAGCACAGATTTAATCTCCACTGCATCCAATGCAAATAGTGCGTGAATGTAGTCTGCGTGCAAACTCGCATTACCAATACCATCCATCGTTTGAGGTTCGCTGTAAATACTTTCCCAGTATTCAGCCTGAAGCGGGGCCGCAGCCAGGATCGAAGCCGTTTGTTTTTCAGAACGCACTTAGGCGTTCCAATCGGGAATTATCTGATCCTTGAGATAGGAGATAGAATCCTTAAGCTGCAACTTCTTTTTCTTCAGCCGCTGCAGCTCCAGCTGATCCTGATAGGCAAACTTCTGCAGTTCGGCAATATGCGCATCGAGCTCGCGATGGTCAATCAAGAGCAACTGCAATTGATCCTCGAGCGACAACTCCTCTTCTTCGCCCTCCAACTCCTGGTCATCATCGACCGAATCTATCTCGCCCGGAGGATCGTCCACACCCGATACATTCATTAGAACACCACGCTCAGCGGCCGAGTTCGCACATGGCTCGCAGCACGTCGCTACGACTAATCACACCAAGTAAACGCTCTCCACTGACTACAGGATAATTTTTGGGTTTCAATGTTCCCATCTTTTCAGCCAGTGAGAGGATGGTGTCGTCAGGTGACGCTGTGAGCACATCGCCATGCATAACGTCGTCTACAATGGGCGTATAACCACTGTCTGTATGCTGTTGTATAAGTACGTCGATACAATCGTGCTCAGATACAAAACCTACCAACTGCCCCGCACCGTCGACCACTGGTGCACCGGTAATCTTGTGCGACAACAATACATCTACCACCGTGGTTATAGGCGACCCCTGTCGAATTAGAGCCGGATCCTGATTCATGTGGTCCCGAACGACTGCATCTTTCATTAGCGTACCTCCATGGCTAGGATATCTCCTATTCAGTTTCGTCTCCACACCCGTCGCCTATGTAAACGCACTTTTTTCAGGACGGCGGCGCTTTAAGCAATTCCGTCCAGTCAAAACTGGCATCTGAGAAAGCGTAGAAGTGCGGATTCAGTAAACACGCGCGTTGATTGTACGTCAGCGGCTCAAACTCAAGGTTAACGATGGTACCCCCCGCGGCTTCCAATACAGCTTGCCCAGCAGCCGTATCCCACTCGGAACAAGGCGAAAAACGCGGATAAAAATCCGCCAGTCCCTCCGCCATGTAACAAAACTTGAGCGCGCTTCCAAAGTACTTGCGCTCAACACGCTCGAAGCGGCGCTCCAGTTGCGCGATACAAAGATCGAGCTCTTCACCCCGGTGACGTCGACTAGTCAACACCGTCACCGATCTCTGATCCGCGGTACTGCGTGCTGTAATAATCGTCTCGCTGGAGCCGCAAATCTTAAGAGCGACGCCATCGGCCCCCGCATAGGCCAAATTTTCCAGAGGCAGGAAAACCATCCCATAGCGTGGCTTGCCGTGTTCGATCAGTGCAATGTTAATGGTGAACTCACCGGTTCTCTCGATAAATTCTCGAGTGCCGTCCAGGGGATCCACCAGCCAGTACCGATCCCAGCGCTGGCGTTCCTCCCAGGAAACATCGGTAGACTCCTCCGATAAAACGGGGATATCGGGAAAGTTTTGCAACAGGCCGATCAGTATCAGTTCGTGGGCCGCCAGATCCGCCTCTGTTAATGGCGTCTTATCCTGCTTACTCGTCACTGTTAATGCCGCTGGCGAATCGTATACCAGGCTGATAGCATGCGCCGCGCCGCGACAGAGCCCAAGCAGACAGGCATTCAATTCACTGAAGGTAAAATCGGGTATTAGAGATTTCTCTGACATGCTATGTCCGTTCTGCCGCTCTAAGGCATACTATAGCAATCACAGGCATTAACCGCCGGAAAGCAGAGAAACTTTCATCAATGAACAAACTGCGTCTCGACAAGTGGCTGTGGGCCGCGAGATTTTATAAGACCCGCAGCCTCGCCAAGCAGGCTATCGAAGGCGGCAAGGTGCGCTTTGAAAGAGGCCGTGTAAAGGTAAGCAAAGAAATTCAACTCGGCGATTTATTGACAGTTCGTCAGGGCTTGGACGAGAAAACTATAGAGGTCCTGCAATTGTCGGATCGACGTCGCGGTGCTCCAGAGGCACAAATGCTCTACCGGGAAACCGAGCCAAGTATCAAATTGCGTGAGGAAAGCGCAGCGCAGCGCAAACTGGAGTCGTCCAACCGAGTGTGGCCGGAACAGCGGCCGACAAAAAAGCAGCGCAGGCAGATCCACCGTTTCAAGCAGGACACCGAGTGAGTAATCCGTGAAAAAGCCTTTCGACCCAACCGACAGTGACACCACCAGTAAATTTATATTTGACGAGTCCGATATTCGTGGCGAAACAGTGCATCTACAAAAGACCTACAGCGACGTCATGGCGGCACAACTCTACCCCGATGCCATTGCCAGATTATTGGGAGAGTTTCTGGCAGCCGTGACACTTCTCAGCACAACGATCAAGTTCGAGGGCACACTATCGTTGCAGGCAACCAGTGACGAGGGCGTGTCGTTGATCATGGCCCAATGCAGCAGCGAACAGGAAATAAGAGCGATTGTCCGAGGTTTCGAAGACCTTGGCGGGGACAGCTTCACAGCCATGCTGGGGGGCGGCCTACTGGCTATTACTATAGAACCAAAAGAAGGTACCCGCTACCAGGGTTTGGTATCTCTGGAGGGTGAGACGCTGGCAGAGGCCCTGGAGGCGTACTTCGAACAATCGGAGCAGTTGCCTACCAAGCTTTGGCTGGCATCTAATGGCAAACAGTGCGCAGGGCTACTACTGCAGCAGCTTCCCTCCCAGTTGACGGTGGAACCGACGGAACGGATCGAACAGTGGG
>JBLHKV010000220.1:0-6710 GCA_047618115.1 Halieaceae bacterium
TAGATTCCCATAACAGCCGACACAGGAACATAGATAGCGGTTGGCACGCCGCCAAAGCGGCCATTAAAACTCACCGCCTCATTATCGACCAAAAAGCCAACGATTGCGGAAGGCGAGACATTAAGGACTATCTGACCATCCTTCACAAATTGCCGTGGCACATCCACCTCGTCGGCCAGTGCGTTGACAAGAATATAAGGTGTACAGTTGTTATCGACTATCCAGTCGTAAAGCGCTCTGATCAGATATTGGCGACTGGATGTCATGGACTCCTTCATATCCGCTTTCAGCCCAGACGGATTTCCCGTTCCTGTTCTGACAAGCTGGCCTGAAAAGACTCTCGAGTGAACATACGGTCCATGTAAGCAAGCAAAGGTTTGACCTGCTTGTTGTTGGGAAGCTCGATACCGAGAGCTGGTAAGCGCCACAATATGGGTGCCAGACAGCAGTCTACGATAGTGAACTCTTCACTCATAAAGAACGGTTTCTCGGCAAAAATTGGAGCGGTGCCAATCAACTCTTCCCGCAGGTGCTTTCTTGCTGTTTCCGCAGCCTTTTCAGTACCGTTCTCAATCTTATGAACCAGGGTACACCAGTCCTTTTCAATCCGATAAATATACAATCGACTTTCTGCTCTGGCGACCGGGTACACCGGCAGTAGCGGAGGATGCGGGAATCTTTCGTCCAAGTACTCCATCATCACCGTAGATTCATAAAGAACCAGTTCACGATCCACCAGGGTTGGCAGGCTATTATAGGGATTCAAGTCCGCCAGATCAGCGGGCGGATGATTCCGGTCTGATTCTATTACATCGACGGTGACACCCTTTTCTGAGAGCACAATCCTCACTCGATGACTGTAGTGACTCCGACTATCGGAATAGAAAGTCATCGACGACCGTTTTGCAACAACACCCATGTAGTTCCCCAAAAAAATTATCTAAACATTAACTGCTTCGACGTTTGCGCGAAAGCAGGCCGAACTAGTGAATACCTTTCCAGTACTCTCGGTTCAACAAGTAGGCGAAGACAAAAAACAACGCCAGATACAACAATACGTAAATGCCGGTTCGCTGCCGCTGCAGCTGCATTGGCTCGGCCATATAGTCGAGAAAATTTACCAGATCAGTCATGGCAAGATCAAAATCTTCGGCGGGCAAGCTTTCCTGAAGATCTAACAGTACGTGCGGCATACCCACATCGGGAAACACTCGGTTATTGACGCCATAGGGACGCGATTCATCAACGTGGAAATTGCGTAGATAAGTGTATAACCAATCGCCACCTCCCGTGCTCGCTGTGCTTCTCGCCCTCACCACCAGTGTCAAGTCAGGTGGCGCAGCGCCAAACCACTGCTTCCCCGATTTGTCGCCCATCGAGTTTGTCATCAAGCTTCCAATACTGGCGTTGCTGTCAAACATCAAGTTTTCTTTGAAAAGATCCAGGGGTATCCCAAGATCAGTGGCTGTACGCTCATAGCGAGCATACTTTAGGCCGTGACACCCCATGCAGTAATTCATGTACACCTGGGCGCCCCTCTGCAGGGACGCCTTGTCACTGACATCATTTTGAACCTGATCACACTCGATAGTGCCACAGTTAAATGTGGATTCCGAACCCACCGCTTTGAGGGGCAGGATCGTCAGTAACGCTATTAGCGCAAGCGCTGCCATCGAGCCCCAGAAGCCAATTCCACCGTCCATGGTGACACGATCTGGAATCGGCTTGGTTTTTTCCATAGAGGTCCAAAAAGGCATCCCAATAAAAAAGCCAAAGTAAATGATTGCGCAAATACGAGCCAGCCAGGTTCGGGCGTCGGTCGGCGGTTTGACGCCCAACACACCCAAAATAATGAAGGCCGCCACAAATACAACGAGTGCAATCTTGCTGAAATTGCCTTTGTATCGCCAGGATTTGACTGGACTACGGTCCAGCCAGGGCAACACGAACGGTATTGCAACAGCGCCAGCGAACGCAACGAAACCAAGAAATTTGTCGGGAATCGCGCGTAGCACCGAATAGTACGGTGTGAAGTACCAGACCGGGGCTATATGCTCAGGTGTCTTCAGCGAGTTGGCAATCTCGAAGTTCGCATACTCTATAAAGTATCCTCCCATCTCCGGAAAGAAGAACATTATGCTGCAAAAAACAAAGAGGAAAACCACAATTGCCTGAATATCGTGCACCGTATAAAACGGGTGGAATGCAACGCCGTCGAGGGGCACGCCGTTTTCATCCTTGTACTTCTTGATATCCACACCGTCGGGATTGTTAGAACCGACTTCGTGCAACGCCAGCAGGTGAAGCACTACCAACGCGAGAAGAATGATAGGCAGAGCGACCACGTGTAGCGCGAAGAATCGATTGAGCGTAATGCCCGAGATTAAAAAGTCTCCGCGTACCCACTGCTCAAGATCGGGCCCGTAGACCGGAATCGCGCCGACCAGAGAGATAATCACCTGTGCTCCCCAATAGGACATCTGTCCCCAGGGCAAGATGTAGCCCATGAAAGCCTCCGCCATCAGTACGACGAAGATCAGCATCCCGAAAATCCAGATCAACTCGCGAGGCTTCTGATACGAGCCGTAAAGCAGGGCTCGAAACATGTGCAGATACACGACGATAAAGAAAGCGGATGCCCCGGTTGAGTGCATATAGCGGATAATCCAACCGTAGTCGACATCTCGCATGATGTACTCTACCGACTTGAACGCCTCTTCGGCACTCGGCGTATAGCTCATAGTAAGCCATACTCCAGTCAATAATTGATTGACCAGAACAACCAGCGAGAGAACACCGAAGTAATACCAGAAATTGAAATTTTTGGGTGCGTAGTACTGGGCCATGTGGGTATTCCACGCCCGCATAATGGGTAACCGTGCATCCACCCAATCCCGTAAGCCGACAAGTAGCTTAGTCATTACGCAACCTCCTGGTCGACGCCAATAATGATCACATCGTCACTCTCATAGCGGTGTGGGGGGACTACGAGGTTGCTAGGAGCTGGTACGCCCTTGTAAACCCGCCCTGAGAGGTCAAATTTAGAACCGTGACATGGACAGAAAAAACCTCCCAGCCACTCCTCGCCGCCGAGATCAGCCGCACCAACTTCGGGTCGAAACTTGGGAGCGCAGCCCAGGTGGGTACACAGACCGACCAGAACGAGAATCTCTGGCTTGATCGCACGCGCTTGCCCATCTATGTAAGCGGGTTGGTCAGCATCGGTCGAAGCAGGATCTCTCAAGCTGTCGTCGAGTGCGGACAGAGCATTAACTTGCGCTTCGGTACGTCGCATAATGTAAACAGGTTTACCCCGCCATTCGAACACGACCATTTGGCCAGGCTCGATTTTGCTGATGTCAGCTTTTACAGGGGCCCCGGCTGCTTTTGCCTTAGCGCTGGGGTTCCACGACCCCAGGAAGGGCACGGCAACGCCCACGACACCAGCCACGCCTACCGCCGAGGTCGCCGCAGTCAGAAAGCGACGTCGGCCAGCGTTCACGCTGTCATTTGACATGTTGTTCTCCCACTGAAATATCCGGAATACAGGGCCTGGACCTCACCGGAATGGCCAGGCCAAAGCGTGGCAAATGGTAATGATTTTGCCGCATCCTTACAAGGATTGAGCGCCTTTAACTGACTCTTTATTGATCTATTTCCAGATATAAAAAAGCCCAGCCAATAGCCACTGGCTGGGCGTGATCGAACACGGCGAATAGTAATAAACGCAGCCAGTCGACGATTTTCCGATCTAGCGCTTTGAGTACTGTGGACGCTTACGTGCTTTGCGCAGGCCAACTTTCTTACGTTCGACCTCTCTAGCGTCACGTGTCACATAGCCAGCAGAGCGCAGAGTGGGCCTTAGCGACTCATCGTAATCCATCAGGGCACGTGTAATGCCGTGGCGAATGGCGCCCGCCTGTCCGAAGCTTCCGCCTCCGGCAACGGTAACGTTGATATCAAATTTCGCTGGTAACTCAACGAGCTCCAAAGGTTGGCGAACGATCATCCGCGCCACCTCACGACCAAAATACTGGTCTAGTGGGCGATGGTTTACGGTGATATCACCGTTGCCGCTTTTCATGAACACACGCGCTGTTGAAGTCTTGCGCCGTCCGGTGCCGTAATATTGGCTGACTGACATAAAGGAGATTCCGTTAAATGTTAAGTGTTTGTGGCTGCTGGGCGGTGTGGGGATGCTCAGCACCCGCATACACCTTCAATTTTTTAAACATTGCCCGACCCAGAGGGTTTCTCGGCAGCATACCCTTCACTGCCTTCTCGATAGCACGCTCGGGCGCTTTTTCCATCAAGTGGTTAAATGATATGGCCTTGATGCCACCAATATAACCCGTGTGGTGGTAATACATTTTGTCCGTCGCCTTCGCGCCACTCACCTGAATTTTTTCGGCATTGACAACCACGATGTAATCACCGGTGTCTACGTGAGGGGTGTATTCGGCCTTGTGCTTACCTCTAAGACGAAGAGCGATTTCACTGGATAGCCGCCCCAAAGTCTTACCGTCTGCATCGACGATATACCAATCACGACGGACATCTTCCGCTCTTGCACTGAATGTTTTCATTGAAATTTAGCCCCTTAGAGCACTGAATTTTAAAGGTCGCGAATACTATAGAAAGAATCGCAGTTTTTCAAGTAATTTTAATAACTTGGAGTGATTGCTACGCTGAAGAGGCTCGTCGTTCAAGGACGATGCTCCCGAGCCAGGTATTCGTGGGACTGCATTTCTTGTAACCTACTGATTGTTCTAGAGAATTCAAACGTTAGCTGGCTGCCCCTATACAACTCATTCAGGGGCACCTCGGCGGAAAGTACTAGCTTAACATTTCGGTCGTACAATTCATCTACAAGATTGATAAAACGTCGGGCCTGATCCTCCCTCCCCAGTCCCAACTGCGGCACGTTACTAATCAGTATGGCGTGGAAGATCCGTGCCAGCTCTATATAATCATTCTGGCTGCGGGGTCCATCGCAAAGCTCCGCGAATTCAAACCAGATCACGTCCTCAGCGCAAACTCTACTCTGTAAATTGCGTCCATTGACTTCAATTTGCTCCAGATCGTGGCCAGGCTCGGGAGCGAGACTGTCAAAACTACGCCGTAAACTCAGATCGGCACCTTCATCCAAGGGGCTGTGATAAAGCTCGGCACGCTCCAGTGCCCTGAGTCTATAATCCGTGCCTCCATCGACATTTATTACCGTGGTATGGCGCAGTAATAAATCGATCGCGGGCAAGAACCGCGCTCTTTGCAGGCCATTCCGATAAAGCCCTTGTGGTTCGATATTCGAGGTAGCGACCAGTGTCACGCCGCGTGAAAAAAGACCATCCAGCAATCCGGCCAGAAGCATGGCATCGGTTATATCGGAGACAAAAAACTCGTCAAAACAAATTATCCGGGTCTCTCGGGCGAGCTGCTCTGCAATGAGTTCCAGCGGGTTTTTTTCGCCGCTGAGACCGTCCAATTCTCGATGCACGCGCTGCATGAATCGATGAAAGTGCGTACGCATCTTGCGTTCGAATGGCAGGCTGTCAAAAAAAGTGTCGACTAACCAGGTTTTACCGCGCCCCACCCCACCCCAAAAATAAAGGCCTTGAATGGGCCCCACTCGGTCCGGCCTACTCACCATGCGCCATAGACGCGCTGGTAGCCCGCCTCCGGGCTTTCCTTGCTCTGAGGCAACCATCTCATCATAAAGACGCTGAAGGTGGTCTACGGCCGCTCTCTGCGACGGATCGGCGCTATAACCTCTTTCGTCGAGATCTTGCTGGTAGCGTTGCAGGGGCGTGGACATAGCCGCGTATATTGTCTGATCAGCTTTGGGGGCGCTCACTTTAACCATCACAAGTGCGACTGGCAATCAGCTCTGTAAAGGCTGTGTACAATTCCAACTTCAGAGAAAGCCGCGAACTCGGTATACTGGTGCCAGTTTCCCATAGAGTGATGGAGTTCAGGGTGTACGGAATCGATGTAGTTGTGCTTACAGGGCTGGCGTCCCTTCTGGTCGGATTAGGTGCGGGCTTGGTTTTCGGGCGGAAATTATCTGCCGACAGTCTTAAGCAGCGCGAGCTCGAGCGCCACGCCGACCGCCTCGCCGAGGAGCAAAAGAACTACAAGCACGAAGTGGCCGAGCACTTTACGGATACCGCGAAGCTGTTAAGGCATCTAGCTGAGAGTTACCGGGACGTTCACAACCACCTTGCGACCGGTGCATCAACCCTGTGCAAAGACGACAGATCAGGTCCAATCCTGGCCCGACTTCCCGACTCTATCCTCGGTGATGGTGGCGATAAAATAGACCCATCAAGTGTAAGCCAACCACTCGATTACGCCCCCAAGAGCTCCCCTTTTGAGACCGGCATGCTAAACGAGGAGTTTGGGCTGGAGAAAGCGGCCAAAGCAGCCGAGGCCGAAGCTGTCGAACCAGAACGGTTGTAATCAGCGGCGCCGAGCAATTGTTCCGATGTCTGAGCCTGTTGCGGTGATCTCATGCGAGAAATAATTCGATTTTCGGTTTGGCCGGTCGTGGCGGGCCTGCTGGCGGCTTATATTATTCTGGACCGATACGATGCCAACCCCGTTCGAGCCGGTGGCGGAAGTTTCGATACGGCTCAAATAAGTTTTGCCACTGCCGTTCAACGAGCGGCACCCGCTGTTGTTAATATCTATACCACCAAGCGAGTGGTAAA
>JBLHKV010000221.1:0-6624 GCA_047618115.1 Halieaceae bacterium
ATTGGGCTGACACCGGCAGCCAGCGCGATAAGGAATCGAAGTAATGAGTGAATTGTTGGGTATTGGCAAAGCGAGCAAGATGCGGACAAAATTGACCAGTCCAGTGGCGTATAACTTAATACTGGGAGATTCCTCCATCGCGGTTAACGACTATATCGGGCGGCATCTGGTACTGAAATACGAAGGCGAAATACGCTGTACCCACTGCGATCGGAAAACTAAAAAGAGCTTCAGTCAGGGATATTGCTACCCTTGCTTTACCCGCTTGGCGCAATGCGACAGTTGTATTATGAGTCCAGAGAAGTGCCATTACGATCAGGGGACTTGTCGTGAACCAGAATGGGGTGAGGCCAACTGTATGGTGGATCATGTGGTATATATTGCCAATTCATCGGGGCTCAAAGTTGGGATCACCCGGGGTACACAGACGCCAACGCGCTGGATAGATCAAGGTGCAATCCAAGCTCTTCCCGTGCTCCGTGTCGCCACGCGTTATCAGTCGGGTCTGGCCGAAGTTGTATTCAAGGCTCACGCTGCAGATCGGACCAATTGGCGGGCTATGCTTAAAGGAGATGTCGAGGAGTTGGACATGCTCGTGGAACGCGAGCGATTACTCGATTTATGTGCTGAAGAAATCAGGAGTCTGCAAGATTCCTACGGTCTTCAGGCGATTCAACTAGCCAGCGATGCAGAGGTAATTAACATCGATTTCCCGGTTCGTACTCACCCTGATAAGGTCAAGTCGTTCAACCTCGACAAGGACCCGGTTGCCGAAGGTGTACTGGAGGGAATTAAAGGTCAGTATCTGATTTTTGACACTGGCGTCATCAATATTAGAAAATATGGCGGCTATTATCTAAGCCTCAGCGCGAGTTGAAGGCTTGAGCCAACCACAGGAGTTTCTTGCATGAAAGACGCACAACCTCGGGCAATAAAGCTAAGCGATTATAAAGTGCCGCCCTATCTGATCGACGAAACCCACCTCGAATTCGAACTCGGTGAGGAATACACGCTGGTGCGCTCCCGGTTGTCGATGAGGCTGAATCCGGCTGCCGACACCGTCGAGCCCCTCGTGCTGGACGGTGTCGAGCTGGAACTCATGGAGGTAGAAATTGACGGTAAAGTACTGCCTCCAAGTGCTTATCATCTCACCGAGTCGACCCTCACTATAGCGACGTTGCCGACGGCATTTGAGCTGGCCTGCGTGACGCGGATCAATCCTGCGCAAAATACTGCTCTGGAGGGACTATACAAGTCTCACTCCATGTACTGCACACAATGTGAAGCCGAAGGGTTCAGAAAGATCACCTACTATCTCGATCGACCCGATGTCATGTCGGTCTTTACCGTGCGGGTAGAGGCTAGCGAATTGGCGTTTCCCATTTTGCTGAGCAACGGTAATTTGATTGATAGTGGTGCTGCTGACGAAGGTCGGCATTTTTCTGTTTGGCACGACCCATTCCCCAAGCCCAGCTATTTGTTCGCGTTGGTTGCCGGAAACCTGCAACGGCTGCAGGATAACTTCACCACTGTCAGTGGTCGCGCGGTCGAGCTAAATATCTACGTGGAGGCCAAAGATATAGGCAAGGTGGACTACGCTATGGAGTCGCTGATAGCGTCGATGCGTTGGGATGAGGAGGTCTATGGTCGGGAATATGATCTGGATCTGTTCAATATTGTGGCGGTAGATGATTTCAACATGGGGGCGATGGAAAATAAGAGCCTCAATGTTTTTAATACAAGTTGCGTTTTAGCGCATCCGAGTACGAGCACCGATGCGTCCTTTCAACGGGTGGAGGGTGTTGTTGCCCACGAATATTTTCATAATTGGTCTGGAAATCGTGTTACCTGCAGAGACTGGTTTCAGCTCAGCTTAAAAGAGGGGTTTACGGTATTTCGCGATGCCGAGTTTTCTTCCGATCAGGGTTCCCGCACGGTGAAACGGGTAGAGGATGTAAAATTACTCCGCGCCCAGCAGTTCCCAGAAGATGCCGGCCCTTTGGCGCACCCCATTCGGCCCGAGTCTTTTATCGAGATCAATAACTTCTATACGAGGACAATCTACGAGAAGGGTGCGGAAGTCGTGCGGATGATCCATCAATTATTGGGGTCTGAGCATTTTCGTCGCGGTAGCGATCTGTATTTCGAGCGGCACGATGGCCAAGCTGTAACCTGTGATGAGTTCGTGAACGCGATGGCTGATAGCAGCGGGCGCGACCTGAATCAGTTTAAACGTTGGTATTCTCAATCCGGTACTCCGGTGCTGAAAGTGGCGGGACATTATGATGCGGACGCGAAGAGCTACAGACTCGACGTTGAGCAGTCCTGTCCAGCGACACCCGGGCAGACCGAAAAGCTACCCTTACATATTCCACTTGCCGTCGGCCTGATAGGGGAGGCGGGTGACTTAAGGCTTCAACTTGAGGGCGAGGGCATTGACCAGGAAAGCGCGGACAATACCTTTAGGGTGCTGGAAATAACCGAGGCGCTGAACTCATTTGTCTTCATCAACATTGAGGAGGAGCCAGTACCCTCACTTTTACGAGACTTTTCAGCGCCGGTTCATCTTAATTTTGATTACTCGCGCGCCCAGCTTGGATTTATTATGAGTCGAGACTCCAACGGATTTTGCCGTTGGGACGCTGCGCAGCAACTTGCCATAGCAGTGATTGAGGATCAGGTCGCTGCAATTCTCACCGGTAGTGAATTGACGGTTGATACACATCTGGTCGAGGCTTTTCGGCAATTGCTGGAGGATCGGTCGCTAGATCCCGCCATGATTGCTCTAATGCTTAAACTTCCCGAGGAGACCTACCTCATCGAACTGGCTGATAAAGTCGACGTGAGCGCCATACATCGCGGTCGAGAGCGCGTCAAAGTGACCCTGGCAGATCAGTTGTATTCGTTGTTTGAACAGCGCTATGGCGAGTTAGAGAGTTCGGTGGCGTATCAACCCACCGCGGAGCAAGTCGCCAACCGGAGTCTGAGGAATGTATGCCTCGGTTATATGATGAGTAGTTCCAGACCGGCTCAGGCAACCGAATTCGCGGGTGCTCAATTCCGCGACGCCACTAACATGACCGATCAGCTAGCGGCGTTGCTGTGCCTGGTAAATGGAGTAGACCGGCAGGCGGCGACGCAGGCACTAGATAGTTTCCACCAGCAGTGGAGTCACGAATCCCTGGTGCTCAATAGTTGGTTGCAGGTTCAGGCGCAGTCTCCCCATGCGGATGTACTCGATCAGGTGCGTGCTCTGCTCGATCACCCTGATTTCGAAATAACCAACCCGAATAGGGTGCGCTCCCTTATTGGTGTTTTCAGTCGCGGCAATCCCGTTAATTTTCACCGTGAAGATGGTGCCGGATACGAATTGTTAGCCGATATTATTATTGCGCTGGACGCGTTAAACCCGCAGACCGCTGCGGGCTTGTTAGACCCTTTTACTCAATGGCAGCGCTTTCCGGCTACCGGTCAGATCATGGAGCGCCAGTTGCAGCGAATTCTCGGAGTTGGAGATATATCGGCTGATGTGTTTGAGATTGCCAGCAAGAGTCTGGTGCCTTCAATCTGAGCGGTTAACGACGTAGTCCGAGTGTTAGTTTTCCAGATCCAGGTGGCAGGAAATTTGATGAGCCCTGGTGGCTACTTCGCGCGGTAGAGGTGTTTCTACCGAACAATTAGCGACGGCATGCGGGCAACGTGTATGAAAACTGCAACCCGGCGGCGGGGCAATAGGGCTGGGTACGTCACCTTCGAGAACCGTGCGCTGTGCTTTCCGGTGTGGGTCGGGGACTGGAATGGCGGAGATCAGCGATCGGGTGTAGGGGTGCCGGGGCTGTCGATAGACATCCTCGCTATGTCCAGATTCCGCAATTTTCCCCAGGTACATAATCGCCATGCGGTCAGATATGTGCTTAACCACCGCCAGGTCGTGTGCGATAAATAAGTAGGAAAGATTAAATTCTGCCTGCAGATCCAAAAGTAAATTGAGTATTTGGCTCTGTATCGATACATCCAGGGCCGAGACGGCCTCATCACAAATCACTAACTTTGGATTGAGCGCAATAGATCGGGCTATTCCGATACGCTGGCGCTGGCCACCGGAAAATTCAAACGGGTAACGGGTGGCGGATCGCGCGGGAAGTCCGACGATGTCGAGTAACTCCGCTACGCGTTTACGCCGTCCCGATCGGTCCGCAATTTTGTGAATCAACAGCGGTTCCTCGATTATTTCTCCGACTGTATGCCTCGCATTCAAGGACTCCATTGGGTCCTGAAATATCATTTGGATATCACGGCGGTGGGGAAGTAGTTGCTTGCTGCTAAGCTTTGTGAGATCGGTCCCGTTGAATTCGATCTGTCCCGAAGTTGGTTGGTAGAGCCGGGCAATACAGCGGCCCAGCGTCGACTTACCGCAACCAGATTCGCCAACCAGACCCATGGTTTCTCCCGGAAATATATCCAGGGAGACGCCATCCACCGCGCGATTAAACGTCCCGGTTCGTAGCAACACGCCTTGTTTCACCGGGAAGTGCATTTTCAGATCCCGAACGCTCAAAAGCGGCTTTGCAGGTGCCGTTGTTTCGCTCATGCTGGATGTGTCCCGCTATGTTCGGACCACCGGAAGCACGCTACCTGGTGGCGATCGGCAATGGTTTCTACCACAGGAGGACTATGGGTGCACCGGTCGATCGCAAGTGGGCAGCGGTTTTCAAAACGACAACCCGCGGGCAGGTCTTGCAACCCCGGGACCATACCCTCGATAGTTGATAGACGAGATTTTGGCGCTGTGTCCAGCGTTGGTATGGAGGAAAGCAAACCGCGGGTGTATGGATGCGATGGCCTGTCGAAGACATCGTATACTGAACCTGTTTCGCATATTTTTCCCGCGTACATTACCACCACTGAATCTGATGTTTCGGCGATCACGCCCAAATCGTGGGTTATGAGTACGACTGCCATTCCCATCTCTGCCTGTAACTCCTTGATTAACTCTAGAATTTGAGCCTGGATGGTGACATCCAGTGCTGTCGTGGGCTCATCGGCTATGAGTAGGGCCGGCTTGCAGGCAAGCGCCATGGCAATGACGACACGCTGCCGCATTCCACCCGACAATTGGTGGGGATACTCACCCATTCTGACATCCGGTGCGGGAATACCAACCTGATCAAGTACCGCTATGCCCTGGCGTAGTGCTTCGTCAGCTTTTATGTCTTTGTGTAAAAGTAGAACTTCCATCAATTGCCGGCCTATGGTGTGCACCGGGTTGAGGGCGGTCATAGGCTCCTGAAATACCATGCCGATACTGGCGCCGCGGATCTTCTGCATCACCGCTGGTGTCGCACCGCTCAGATCCTGGCCGCGAAACAGTATCTGCCCGCCGCTGACTTGTCCCATGGGTCGTGGAAGCAAGCCCATAATAGATAGTGCTGTCACGCTTTTACCGCAGCCTGACTCACCCACTATTCCGAGTGTTTCTCCGGGTCGAACTTCAAATGATATGTCGTCGACCGCGCGTACGCGTCCTTCGTCGGTATCAAATTCAGTAACAAGGTTTCGAACCTCAAGTAGCGGACTGGTGCTCATGGCTACTGTCTACTTGAACTGATCGTAAATATGAATTTGGGCGGGAAAGGTTTCCCCGTCCTTCCGTGCTTGTTGAGTCTCTTTCTTCAAGTCACTGTCGATCCAGTGAATGTAGAGTTCTGAAGCACCCTCAGAGTGTTTGTGGTTGAAAAAGTTGGGGTAGCGCACCCAGCGCCAGTGCCCAACCCGGTAAAACGGTTGGACAAAACCCGGTACGAAGGAGGCGTGATCGTGGCGCATTTGATCCATCTCATAGGCGAGAGACATCATCTCGTCCTTATCTGAGGACCCCCGATAAAGATCGACAAGCTCATCCATTCTGGGGATCGCCATACTTTCGAGATTGTTGGTCTGTACTTTTAACACTCGATCGGGGTTGATGCTGCCGTCATCCAGAAAGGCGTCGTCGTAGGCGTTGTCCGAGTGACCGAAGTCCCAAAAACGAGGATACATTTCGAGAAAAATACTGAACGCGGAAAACTGAATATCGTGCTTTTTCTCTTGTACCTTTTTCCACGCGGTGGTGCCATCCAGTACTTCAATTCGAAGCTCCAGTCCAGCCTTGATTGCCTCCTCCTTTAAGATGGTGAGGATGTCCTTGAGCGACTCATAACCCGTGGTCAGGCTGAAAGTCAGTCTCTTTCCTTCGCTGTTCACCAGGATTCCATCAGGGCCGCGTTTATCGAAACCCGCACGAGAAAATGCCTGGGTCGCCAATTCAATATCGAAGGATCGTGCCGTAATGGCGGGATTAGTCCACTCGCCATAGCCATCGTGGGAGGTGTTCATGCGTATGTAGTCGCCGCGAAAGAACTTTTCGATCACCAGGTCCCAGTTTGTCGCGTGTTGAATACCCACCCTGACATCGATGCTATCCAGACCTGGCCGCGCTGTATTGATCCATAGGCCGTAGGTTGGTCGCGGTCTCTGGTTGTAGAACTGCGACTTTTGAATATAGCCGGCTGCGACATCGGGATCATCGTCGCTGAGTTTCTCATACCAATACTCTGACAGATTCAGCCCAAACTGATCTAGATC
>JBLHKV010000222.1:0-6610 GCA_047618115.1 Halieaceae bacterium
GCACAAGGCTGATCTTCCAGTAAGCAATCATTTTCTCCGGAAGAGGAGTTAATGTCCCCTTCACCGGATATCTCCAGTGGATGGGAGCAGGCTGTAATCAAGATCAGAAGTGTCAGGGCGAACAGTATTTTCATGAAGCTACCACTTTTTGGTAAATCATTTGGGTGTTCGACACAGGCACATTAACGGATTTTTCTTTGGAATGTTGGGATTAAAAGCCCGACTTTCTAGCTAGCCATTGACCATACTGGACGTCCATTTCCATGGCCGTCAGAATTCCGGTTCGACCTCCACCAAACTGACTGGATCCTGGTGCACAATAACCTCAGCGCCGGGAATTAATTTGGCAATCGCTTCTTCTACCTCGTCGGCAATGTCATGGGCCTCGGTTAGGCGCAGGTCGGCGTCCAGTTCCAGGTGCAGTTGGATAAACTTATTCTGCCCCGACTGGCGAGTCCGGAGATCGTGCACGCCACGCGCCTTGGGGTGTCCAACGGCAACCTCGAGAATTTGCTTTTGGACTTCTTCCTCCAGTTCTCTGTCCATGAGTTGGTGGAAGGCATCACGGCCAATGCCAATAGCGCAGTAAAAAATATACCCGGCAATACCGATTGCGAATAGCGCATCAGCCTGGTTCCAGCCGTAGCGGGCCAGCAGTAATGCGATAATTATGCTGAGGTTTGTGAACAGGTCAGTACGGTAGTGCAGGGCATCGGCGCGAATCGCGGTTGACTGGGTGATTTTGATGACGTGGTGCTGATAGGCCAGCAAAGCCCCGGTAGCTACCGTGGCAAACACCATGACCCCGATGCCAACCTCAATATCACGAAGGGGGGTCGCATAGCGAAAGCGGTCTACTGCGTGAAACACCAGGAAAAATGCCGATCCACATATAAAGCCTGCCTGTATCAGGCCTGCCAGGGGTTCGGCCTTACCGTGCCCGTAACGGTGCTCTACATCGGCCGGGGTCAGGGAATAGCGCACTGCCAACATATTAATCACGGAGGCGATACTGTCCATGAGTGAATCGATTAGTGAGGCGAGGATGCTCAGTGAACCGGTCAGGAGCCAGGCGCCCAGCTTTACCACTATCAACAGCGCGGCAGTTATGACTGATGCGTAGGTCGCATTCCTCAGTTTTCTATGAGTATCTGGCGGTGTTATTCCAGTCAATGTGGTTCCCAGGATAATAGTCGACACCGGGTATTATACGGATTAACAGGGTTTAGCATATTCTTTTGAGCTGGGGCGTCGTAGTCGTCTTGGTGATTTATAGTATCACCCGCATTTTCGGGATGGTCACGCTACATTTATTCTTCGATGGTTTCGCGGCGGACTTCCTGTGCCTCAATATCAGCCTGGCAGAACGGCATATCAATCCAAGCACTTTGCGAATACAACTTGGTGGTATCGGCGTAGTTTGGCGATGCGGGGTCGGTTGATTGCGAGTAGGTCAGAACAGCGTTTGCATCGGGGCAGTCGCTTTCATCCCAACTTACTGCCTGTATATAACTATTGCCCGCGCGCGGATTAGAATAGCCTTCGCCCTCGATTAAATCTGAGCTAATTACACTGAAAAGCATTCCGCCCGAACCACCCGGCAGCGGCAGGCGCTCACCATTTTTCTCTATGTACTGAACTTCACCCCAGGGCAAATTCAGAGCGATGCCGTTATCTTCAAGTAATTGCACAGAGTCGGCGAGCGCCTGTCGAATTAACTCAAGCACATCAGCATCGGCGACGTTTAAGGTATTGGGGGTATATACGGGGTTTCCAGGGTCGAATGGAACGGCCCATACATTATTCAGGCTGCGCGCAATTCTCCAGAACTCGGTAAAGACGTGCCCGCCCACACTGTCAATCGTGTGTCGCGTATCCCATTCACCCAGGATAGTACAAGCCTGTGCGACTGACTCTGGGTTTGAACTGTAAACCGACCAATCCTCTACAGCCTTACAGGCAGCAACCACATCGTCATTTACCAACTCTGCCGCAAGGTTTCTTGAAGAGTACAGAATGTCTCTTACATGCTGATTGGTGAAGCCCTCACCTTCCAGGTCATCAGTGCCAGCCAGGCGCTCTTCGGCCTGCACAAAGGCCAGTCGCGTGCGAATTGATTGTTGGTATTCTTCTTTACCTATAGCCTGTGAAAAGCCAGTAATCAGGTTGCGTGGATTGGGCAGCCAATAACTGTCATTGGCGTTAGCGCCATATTCCAGGGTACGAAACTTGGGTAGGTTATCGAAACCTAGCACGTGGGCAGGCGCGCCATCGTCGCTGCCCAGATCACAGGCACTGTCGGAACCATCGAGGCTGACGACGCCATTGTCTAGCAGGATTGGCCCGAAAAAGCCGCGCACACAGGTGTTGATCTTTTCATTGGTAGCATGTGGTACCACAGAGATATCAGCGTACATACCTTCACCGTGTCGATCTGCCGCAATGGTGTTCACCCATGGAATGCCAATGGTTTTGGTGGCAGCAAGAATCTCATCCAGATTCTCGGCCAGGCCGAAATTTATCCAGGTTTCCAAGCCGCGTAGGTTCTCCTTGTTGGCATCGTTGAATGCGAATACTGTGCCAGTGATGGTGGGCCAGCCGGCCAGAAACTGACTCACACCACCCAGGTCGGCGATCGGGCCAAATTGACTAATATAGAAGGTGTGCTCGGCGACGGCGCCGCTGCTATCGAATGTCGAAACCGTGAGTGGCTCAAGTGCCACCGCCGCACCATCGTAAAGGTATTCAAGGGGGTTTTCGGGGTTCAGCGTCAACTCGTGTAGAGAGAAGCGACGAGCGGTAGATACTGTGTGGCTCCAGGCGGTGTCCTTGTTAAAACCAATATTTGCTAGCGGAATCCCGAACAAGCCAGCCCCCATCACGTCGTACACTCCGGGGATTGTATGGTGCGCCATATAAAAACGGTTTACCCCTTGCCATGGAAAGTGTGGGTTGCCGTAGAGCACTCCACTGTTTATTGCGGATGCATCACGGCCAATACCATAAGCGTTACTGCCCATTACTTCCGGGGCCGGCAAGCCGAGGCTGTCGCTAACCGCTTGCGGGGTAAGCGCCCCGAGTTCAGCTCGTGCAGCGACTATATATTTGCCATCGGGCCTATTGGCTGACGCAACTTCTTCAGTGGGTGGTGTGGCGGCGACGAGTTCATTGTGAAAAGGATCAGCCGACGCGCGCAGGATGGTTTTGTGGCCAGAACGCAACACATCTTCGAGGGTGATTTCGCGGGCCCAGGTCTCGCCGCGGCAGCCTTCTTCGCCCTCCGCCAGATTGTCGACGCCCGTATCACGGAAATAACGCGAGATTCCCGCAGCATAACCTTCAAATAAAGCCATGCCACGCTCCGACATCTGAGACTTACTGCGCTCCATCGCATCGTCAGTGTTATACAGCTTCATCACGAAGTCGAAGTTGATATTGCCGTCTTCACCCAACAGTTCCGCGGACTGTCCATTGGCGCGCACAACATCCCGCATATAAGGGCAATAGTTGTGAGTGGCGAATGCATGGCCCAGCCCGTAGCCGAGGCCAGCCCAGTCGTCGGCCGTTACGTGTGGAATCCCATATTCGGTCCAGACGATCTCGGCGCTGTAGGTCGGTTCAGGCTCGGGTAAAGGGATTGGATCTTGCGGGATGACCACCGAATTATTACTGGAATCGCTGCAGGAAAGGGTCAGTAGAGCACTCAAAGCGAGAATAAACAGGCGAGACATGTCACAGCAACTTCAATAAAGGTACGTAGAATCCATCATTCCAGATGAAGATTACAGTGTCAACATCATCGATTAAATCCTCAACCCTCTACAAAGCCTCCCCAGTTGGACATGTAGGCAATAAAGGCTTCTCCCAGACCTTCCTTGCGCAGGTAATCCGCCGTTACCGGGTTGGTGACCGGTTCGAAATTGGCATTGGCGCGGAGTTGTTTGGGGAAATCATGATGCAGGATGGCTGCTCGGCCCAGTGATACGAAATCGGCCCCGGCTTCGATACAACGCCTGGCATGCTCTGGTTTGTGCACCTTGCCCGCTGTACCCAGCAGTACATCGCCGCGGTCCAACTCGGTGAAGCATTCCAGTAAAGTCTTGCCTTCGAAGCCTTCTTCGGCTGGATCTTTGAAGGAATCCCATAAGGACATATCGAGAAAGTCGATTTTGGCGTCGCTCATTAATTGCTGAGCCAATTCGCGCATTTCACTGAGGCGAATATCGAAGCGCTCGGGTGACAGGCGCACACCCAATACAAAGTCGGCGCGGCACCGTTGGCGAACACCGTCGATGATCTCCTGCAATAAACGGCAACGATTCTCGAGGGAGCCGCCATATTCGTCGTCGCGCTGGTTAATCGTGGGGCTGAAGAACTGGGCAATCATATAACCGTGAGCACCGTGCAGTTCCACGCCGCTGAATCCTGCCTTTTCAGCACGCACGGCCGCTGCGATAAAGTCTTCACGTAACTGCAGGACTGCAGCGTGACTCAGGCCGCGGGCCCCGGTTTCTTCGTGGTCAGATGGACACTGCGGCGACTGACCAATGTGATCTTCCGGTGAGCGCATACCCGCATGGTGCAATTGCAGAATCGACAGACTGCCTTCCTGGTTGATACCTGCCGCCAACCGGGTCAGGCCTTCCAGATGATCGTCGGAGAAACAGCCCAACTGCCCAGGAAACCCCAGGCCTTCTGCCTGCACGTGGGAGGCGCAGGTCATGGTGAGGCCAAACCCGCCCTTGGCGCGCATCGTCAGCCAATGATATTCATCGTCAGACAGGGTGCCGTCGGGATGACTTTGCAGGTTGGTGAGAGGAGCGAGCATGAATCGGTTGGGCATGGTGGCGCCACTTTTGAATGTCAGCGCATCAAACAAATCAGTCACATTAAATTCCAATTATTTTGGGTGCGGGCATTGTCTACAGCAATACGCGGACTGTCCAGCTTTGCGGCTGGATACTCCCAGGTTCAGCGTTGAATACTCAATTTTACGATCGCCGTTGCGCCCCCTTCAATGCTGGACGACGGAACGTTGGAATAACTGGTCCATATGTTCCCTTCTTTGTCGAAGGAAATCTCTCTGCAGAATGTCACCAGCGAGGGGAACCTGTAAGTGGTGAATGCTTCGGTCTTTGGGTCGAAGTGCAGCATGGTATCTGAGTTGGAACCGCAGCCCCACACGGTGTCGTCGATGGGATCAACGGCGACGGCGTAGACACTATCACTGGCGCCGGTAGGTAGGTTATAGCCGGTGAACTTATCAGCGGCCGGCTCATATTTATATATTCGCCCATCGGTGAAGGCCGGTATCCAGAGATTGCCTTGGGAGTCTGCGCGGAATCGACGCGGGCCGCCGAACGGTGTGTCGATCATCGTAAACTGGTCTGTTTGCTTGTCGTAGTAACCGATACGGCGATTGTTGTACTGGCTAAACCACACCTTATTGTCGGGCGTGACCTCTATGCCGTAGGCAATGGGGCGAAGTTCCTTCTCGAACACCAGCGAGAAAGATGTCGTCCGTTGGATCTGGGCGACAAGGCCCGCAAAGGGCGGCCAGGAGTACAGTGTCTGCAACCAGGTACGTTTTGGTAAGTCGATAATTTTCAGTTCCTGGGTATCCGGGTCGATGGTGCCAAGCTGGTCTGTCAGTGTGACAGTGAACCAGAGCTGACCATCGTTATCGAAACGCATGGTATGCGGGTAGATGCCATCGAAGTAGGACAGGTTCCAGATCTTCATAGTGTCGCTAGCTATATCGTATCTCGAGACAATATTTCCCTGGGCATAGGTGAACCACATGCTCTGACCATCGGGGTCGGCCAGTACGGTATGCAGGCCAAGTTTGTCACCCACTAAATCGTTACCCGGTGGTGTCAAATGCTCCAGCTTTTCTCGTTCGTTGGTGTTGGGGTTGAGGCGGTGAATGATGCTGTCTCCCGCGCTGGCCGCGTATATGAGCCCGTCGGGCCCGACCGCGATGTCGTGCATGTGGGTGCCGGTCGTCATGGCCCATTCCGTCACGCTGAGATTTGTTTCCCTGCCTTTCGGCATGGCGGGAATACGCGGAAGATCATCGTCATTTTTTACGGTATAAGCGGCCAGCAGCGCGCTAATAGTCTCTTCCCGGGTATCATTGGAGATCATCGCGTTTTTGTGGGCCATGCGCTCGAAAACCGTATGCCACTGCTCGCGATCCGTCGGCCAACGCCCGATATTATGGCCCTGTTGGTGGCACATCATGCACTCGATTCGAAATTCACGATCTATCTCTGGAGAGATTTTGGCAATGCGTTCAATCCAGACATGGGCGGGCAATTGTTGGCGAACCTGGTCATTGCTGGCGGGCTCGAGCTGGAAGTTAACTGTGGTGTCCTGAGAGTTATCGCCAATAGCCTGAAGCTTGTCTAGGTAGGTAAAGTAGCGTGCCCTTATCTCGATCGGATATGCAACATCGTAAGCGACCTGATAGCGACCGCTCGAATCGCTGTACACGCTGTGCTTTTTGTCCAGGTGCTTATCGATGACGGTAACGATGGCACCTTCGAGAGATTCGCCGCTTTCGTTAGTCACTACGCCAGAGAAAGAGGTGGCGTTAACCAGGCAAGGC
>JBLHKV010000223.1:0-6477 GCA_047618115.1 Halieaceae bacterium
TAGATATCCATGGCATCTGTCGCCAGTGCGAGTGAACTAGTCAAACTAGAGAGTTCGACATTATCGCGAAGCTCTATATGATCCGCTTGGTCGATTATCCGCCCATTTTCGGCAGATACAGTCCAGACTGGCTGGCCCTCGCTGTAAACCTCCAGCAGGGGTTGGGTCACCAGGGAAACTCCCGTTGAGTCGAAATGTTGAAGATCTGACATCACCAGAACATGGCTGCGCTGACCACTGGCTTCGTACTGCCAACTGCGGGCCTGGACAACATAGTTATCCGCAATGGCTACGCTTTCCGAAGGAGTCGTGCCTATGATGGTGGGCGCCCCGGAGATCAGGTAGTAAATCAGAAGTCCAAGTATGGCTACGGTCAGCATACTTTGGAGCGCTCGGCGGATGATTAACATAGGTTTAGCGCATGCCGGCCAGAGCAGCGCTAAATGTACCCTGGGAATTCATAATTAATTCACAAGCGTCTCTAACAGCTCCATTGCCGCCGATTCGCTCACTGACCCAGTCTGCGCCTTGGATAACCATGGGGTGCGCGTCGGCAACAGTCATGCCCAGTCTACAAGCCTCAATGGCGCTCAGATCCGGCAAGTCGTCTCCCATGTAGGCTGCGCTGGCCAGGGATAGCGACATACTGTCACACAAGGCGCTGAGGGCTTTCAACTTATCCTGTTGCCCTTGTATTACGTGTTCAATACCCAATTCTTTTGCCCGATTCGCAACAATTTGAGAGCGTCGACCGGTGATGATGGCTACGGCCACGCCACTTGACTGCAAAAGCTTTAACCCCAGGCCATCGCGGACATTGAAGGTCTTAATTTCCTCACCCGCATTGGACATGTACAGCTTGCCATCGCTGAGAATACCATCCACATCCAGGGCTAGGATTTTGATATCGGCGGCACGATCAAGAATCATGCGACACCGGCCTTGAGCAAGTCCTTCAGATCGATGACACCCTCTGGATGTCCAGCATTATCGACCACTACCAGCACAGATATTCGGTTGTCATCCATGATGCGCAGAGCCTCGCCAGCCAGCATACCTCGAGTGATAGTCTTGCTATTAATCGACATTATTTCTCTCACGGGAGTGTGCCGTAGATCTATTTGCTGCTCTACCGCACGGCGCAGATCACCGTCTGTAAAGACGCCAAGCAGCACGCCCGAGTGGTCGACGATGGTTGTCATGCCCTTTCCCTTGCTGTTCACTTCCAACAAAGTATCGGCTAGTAGGGTATCGGGACCGACCTTAGGCATATCTTCGCCGGTATGCATAACATCCTCAACTTTTAAGAGCAGTCGACGTCCGAGCACTCCGCCCGGGTGCGAGAAGGCAAAGTCGTCGGCGGTAAAGCCACGAGCCTCAAGTAGTGCTATGGCTATCGCATCGCCCATAACGAGGCTTACTGTAGTACTGGAGGTTGGCGCGAGATCGAGTGGGCAGGCTTCGATGTCGACCCCGGTGTCAAGGTTGACGTCAGCGGCTCTTGCCAACTCCGAGTCAGCGTTTCCAGTCAAGCTTATCAGTGGTATTCCCATGCGCTTAAGCAAAGGTAGCAGCGTGAGTATTTCATTGGCCTGCCCGGAGTTTGACAGGGCTATGACCGTGTCTATAGGCGTTATCATACCCATGTCACCGTGGCTCGCTTCGCCTGGATGTACAAACATAGCGGGGGTTCCGGTGCTCGCGAGAGTAGAGGCGATCTTGGTGGCGATGTGGCCTGATTTCCCTATGCCGGTAACAACTACGCGGCCCTTACAAGCCAATAAAATCTGGCACGCCTCGGAAAAATGATTGTCGATACGCGCGCCGAGCGCACAAATAGCTTCGCTCTCCATGGCGATGGTGCGGCGGGCAGACTCGAGAAATGATGGGGGCGTCATGGCGGTGGCGAATATCGGCTCAGGTAGTTGCAAACAGCCAGTAATAATACATGCCGTAAAGAGCCAAGAACAGCACGCCGGCAGGTCGGCCAATTTGGTGTATACACTCATCGCCCTCTCCGCGGTTAGAGTACCAGCTAAAATAGAGACCGCTGGCGAGGATGAGGGTGATACCCGCCATTGCCAGGTAATCCCTGCTAAACACTTCAGGGGGTAGAGGCGAGGGGTTAATCAGTGCAGCTAAGGCCATTACACCCAGTAGGTTGAAAAGGTTTGAGCCAATGATGTTGCCAACGGCGATATCTGCGTGGCCTTTGAGAGCGCTGGCCACAGTTGCTGCAAGTTCTGGCAGGCTGGTGCCTACCGCCACCACGGTGAGGCCAATTACCAGCGTGCTCACCCCGAGCGAAGTGGCAATGCCAGTGGCTCCCCAAACCAGTAATTTTGCACTAGCTATCAATGCCAGTAAGCCAAAAGTGAAGTTCAGCCACGCCTTCTTCTTGGGCATATGAGGGAGTTGTTCGACACCGGCTTCTTTTTCGGCGTGTGAATCGTGTGATTTACTGCGGACTAATACCCACATGATGACGACTAGAGCCGTTAAAAAGATAACGCCGTCGAGCCTGCTGAGATAGCTATCGTATAGGAATACGCCACCACAAGCTGTGCACGCCAATAAAATAGGCAGCTCTCGCAGAATAACTGTGCGCAAAACGATCAGGGGCACCACCAATACCGTCACGCCCAATACAAGGCCAACGTTGGCCAAGTTAGACCCCAGAGCATTACCGACTGCGAGTGCAGTCTCATTGGCAAGCGCCGCGCTGATAGATACAATAGCTTCAGGTGCAGAGGTTCCGATGGAGACGACGGTGAGCCCTATAATGATTGGAGGCATGCCCATATTTTCTGCGATGGATGCCGCGCCCCCCACGAACCGGTCTGCACTCCATACCAGGGCAATGAATCCCACAATTATTGCAAGGGTTGCTGTTAGCATCCGGTGATAGTCCTGTCCTGCTGAGAGCGGGGTTTGAGTATGGGTGAACTTTGGATTAGTTTTACCTGTCTCAAGGGTAAGGGTTTTTATGATCAGCTACAATATGTATGGAAAGCGAACTCCTGGTTGGAGCAATGTGTTGAACAGTAGTCGGTAAGGAAATAAACAAATGAAGAGAACAATGGTCAGGTGGAGAGAGGTTTTCATAGGGATGATATTGATCTTCCTAAGCCCGCTTTCCATCGCAGCGAGCGGGGATGGTGATTTACGAACCGCGCATGCGGTTATGGAAGAGACCACGTCGCGCGTGATGGAGGTTTTGGCCGAAGCGGAGACCTATCACGACGAGGACCCCGATCGATACTACCAACAAATTCACGGTGTATTAGATGAGTTGGTCGATTTCGACTTTTTTGCGCGTGCTGTAATGGGTCGTTATGCCAGTAGACAGCGCTACGAGGCTATGAATGCCGACCAAAAAATGAAGTTCAAGGAGCAGGTTTCCCGCTTCAGCTCCGTGATCCGCATTGGGCTTGTGCGTACCTATGGGAAAGGCCTTCTGGCATTTAATGGGTCCGAGGTAAAAATCATGCCGCCGGACGCCGATTTCGATCTAAACGATTCGTCGATAACCGTGGTGCAGCATATCTACAGTGAGGCTAAAGACCCGTACATCATCCGCTACAGCATGCACAAGAGCCGTTCGGAAGCGTGGCGTATGCGCAACATGATCGTCGAATCCATTAATTTGGGGCAGATTTATCGGAACCAGTTTGAAGCGGCGATGCGTGATCACAAGGGGAATATTGACCGCGTCATCGATAGCTGGGCCATTGATGAGGGCGATTCGGACGCCGAAGCTAAACTGCAGGCTGGCGCCTCGAGTTAAGCCCTTATAATCCTGCAATAGTGTAGGCATGCCGCTCGCGTTTTATAGAGAATTCTCCTACAATTCGCGGCTTTCCCGTTCCCAGGTAGTTGGCCAGACGTATGAACCCAGATGAAGTACGGAAACTGTTGCTCGAGCAACTCACCGTAAGTGAGCTTTTTGTTAGTGGTGAGGGCAGTCACTTTGAAATTGTTGCGATAGGGGATGTTTTCCAGGGCATGCGTCCAGTGCAAAAACAGCAGTTAATCTATGCGCCGCTCGTATCCTATATCGCCGATGGTACTATCCACGCAGTGAACATTAAAACCTACACCGACCAGGAATGGGCTGACATAACACCCCGGCAGGACTAGCAGGGTGGACAAGCTCATTATTCGAGGCGGTGTGCGGCTAAACGGCGAGTTGCGTATATCCGGCGCCAAAAACTCTGCGCTGCCCATTCTTGCTGCCACACTCTTGTGTAGTGAGTCTGTCACTGTGCGTAATTTACCCCATCTTCACGACGTCACCACCATGATCGAATTGCTCGGGTGCATGGGGGTGGAACTGGTCATAGACGAGAAGCTGAGCGTCGAAGTCAATTCCAATACCATGGACCGTTTTTCCGCTCCATACGAACTGGTGAAAACCATGCGGGCATCAATATTGGTCCTCGGGCCGATGGTGGCTCGTCACGGTAGAGCTCAGGTCTCTTTCCCCGGTGGATGCGCTATTGGTAGCCGCCCGGTCGACTTGCATTTGCGAGGGCTGGAGGCTATGGGAGCTGTCATCACCATTGATGGTGGTTATATTAATGCCGAGGTCACAGGCCGCCTGCAGGGGGCAACCATATTTATGGAAACGGTCACCGTTGGTGGCACTGAAAATATTATGATGGCGGCAACCTTGGCTGAGGGGGTCACCGTAATCGAAAATGCGGCGCGCGAGCCAGAGGTCGTCGATTTGGCCAATTTCTTGGTGGCAATGGGAGCCAGGGTTAGCGGTCACGGAACAGACACTATTACAATCGAAGGCGTCGAGGAGCTCCATGGTTGCGTCTATGATGTGATGCCGGACCGAATAGAAACCGGTACCTATCTGGTAGCTGCTGCTGCCACTGGAGGCCGTGTCAAACTTAAGGATACACAGCCGGACTATCTGGATGCCGTGCTGAGTAAATTGGAGGAGGCGGGGGCTACAATCACTTCGGGTTACAATTGGATTGAATTGGATATGGAGGGTCGTAGGCCCAAAGCAGTGAATATCAAGACTGCCCCTTACCCCGGATTCCCTACCGACATGCAGGCCCAGTTTACTGCCATGAACGCTATTGCAGAGGGGACCGGAGCGGTGACGGAAACTGTATTTGAAAACAGGTTGATCCAAACTCACGAGATGAATCGCATGGGCGCGAATATTGTTATAGAGGGCAATACGGCGATAGTTACCGGAGTTGAAACGCTTCAGGGTGCTCCGGTCATGGCGTCAGACTTGCGGGCTTCTGCCAGTTTGGTAATAGCTGGACTGGTTGCTCAGGGAGAAACGCTTATCGATCGAATTTATCACATTGATCGGGGTTACGAGTGCATCGAGGAAAAATTACAGGCGCTCGGTGCAAATATTAGCCGCCGATCCTCCTGACACCAGAGGCTTTACATGTCCCACCCTGTAACGATTGCCTTGACCAAAGGACGTATACTCAAAGAGACCTTGCCGCTTTTGGCCGAAGCGGGCATCGAGCCTCTGGAGGATATTTCCACAAGTCGTAAACTCATTTTCCAAACCAATGACCCGGAAGTGCGGATATTGGTGCTGCGCGGCAGCGATGTGCCCACTTACGTCAAACACGGTGCCGCCGACATGGGCGTGACAGGAAAGGATACCCTGCTGGAGCAGGGCGCGGAGGGACTCTACGAGCCACTAGATCTAAATATTGCTCGCTGTCGATTAATGACTGCGGGGCGGGTCGACCGCGGGGTTATGGGCAATCGGGTGCGGGTAGCGTCAAAATTTGTAAATATTTCTCGACGATTTTTTGCAGAGCGTGGCGTTCATGCCGAGATCATCAAATTGTATGGAGCGATGGAATTGGCCCCGATAATGGATCTGGCAGATTTGATAGTAGACGTCGTCGATACCGGTAATACGCTAAAAGCTAATGGCCTCGAACCCATAGAGCTTATTGCGGATATCAGTTCGCGTTTAGTGGTTAACAAAGCCGCGATGAGACGCGCCCACGGCAGCATTCAGCGTATCGTCAATGATATCTCCAGTGCTGTGGACAGATCGCGAGACCTTCCGTGATGCGCAGGCTAGACAGCCTCGGTGATGGTTTTTCCGAGCAGCTAGCTGAATTATTGATGTGGGAATCCGCGTCCGAGCAAGCCATTACAGAAACAGTTCAAGAAATTGTCGCCGCGGTCAAAGCTGAGGGCGATGCGGCAGTTCTTAGGTATACCTGCAGCCTGGATCGCCTCGACGTAGCCAGTGTTAGTGATCTGGTGGATAAAAAAGCCGATTTAGCAGCGGCGCTGCAACGTATTTCAGCAACTGATCGCGGCGCGTTGGAAGCTGCGGCAGAACGTATTCATTCATTTCATCAGCATCAGAAACAAGATTCCTGGGAATTTCTAGATAGCTCGGGCACGCTGCTCGGGCAGCGGGTCAGCCCTATCGATCACGTGGGTATTTACGTGCCAGGTGGGAAGGCA
>JBLHKV010000224.1:0-6411 GCA_047618115.1 Halieaceae bacterium
GGCGGCACCGACGACCCCAAGAAACCTCGCACGGTGGGCGATCCTCCGCACCAGCCACCACGCCTGCAGATAATAGCCGAAGCGATGAATAAAATACCCATTGCCTCCGCCGCACTGGGTCCCGTCGCGGGTCTACCGGCAGCGCGTTTGGTCGCCTCCCATTTTACTGTTATGACAAGGGAAACAGCGCAGGTATTGATCGCGGGCCCCGCCGTCGTCGAAAGAGCGCTAGGTGTTAGTCTCAGCAAAGAGCAACTGGGGGGCTGGGGGGTGCACAGCCTTTCCGGTGTAGTCGATAACGTTGCCGAGGACGAATACGATGCCCTCGCGCAGATTCGTACTTTTCTCAGCTACTTCCCGCAAAACGCCTGGCAGGCAGCGCCAAGGGAATACTGCAAAGACCCTATCGATCGCTGTGAAGATTCACTACTGTCGCTGGTTCCACGCGATCGGCGGGCAACTTTCGACATGCACCACATCATTGACGCAGTGGTCGATCGGGACAGCTTCTTCGAGTACTCCGCCACCTATGGTCCTAGCCTGATAACCGGGTACGCCCGCATTAACGGGCAAAGCGTTGGTATTCTTGCCAACGATTGTCGTTATTTTGCAGGAGCAATGAGCGCCGACGGCGCCGAGAAAACACGACGTTTCATAGAAACTTGTGACAGCTTTCACATACCCATAGTTACATTCATCGATGAGCCGGGCTTCATGATTGGACCGGAAGCAGAGCGCGCCGGCACCATCCGCTATGGTATGGCAGCCTGCGCCGCCGCTGCTACCTCGGTAGTACCGTGGGCAAGCATCATGATTCATAAATCCTTCGGAGTGGCAACAACCGCCCACTTCGCGCCCGACAACTACGTGTTGAGCTGGCCTTCGGTGGCCAGCGGCGCGCTGCCTGTAGAGGGTGGAGTAGCCGTAGCATTTCGAAGGGCGCTGGCCGAGGCTGATGACCCCGACGCCATGCGCAGCGAACTAGAGGAAAAGCTGGCAGCTGCACGATCACCCTACCCTGCTGCCGAGTCGTTCGCCGTTCACGACCTGATCGACCCACGCGAAACCCGACCACTACTGTGCCAGTGGATTAACCATATCCAACCGCGCCTACAGGAACAGTTGCTGCCAGTCAGCTTTGGAATGCGCCCATAGCTGACTCCCTGCAGGCTTTATCTGTCAGGTAACGATGGTAATCGCTGGTATCGAGCTCCGGTCGGTCATTAGCCCAGCCGATCAGGGCCAACGTGCGGATCATAATAAACATTGGTAGCAAGGACAGATCATCGTCACTCAATTCCCGGTGAGTTCGATACCCGGCTAGAAGGGCACTCCTAATAGCCTGGTAGTCCGGGCGACCGCTATGTGCAAACAAGATCACAGCGAGATCGTATTGGTGCCAGCCAAAGGCTGAGTCGTCAAAGTCGATTACCATCAAACCATCCTCGGCGAGGAATAAGTTCTCGTGGTGCATATCGGCGTGAATCATACTGTAGGTTCGCGCCGGTTCACCGTAGTCACGTAATCTGTCGGCAACGTCCAGCCTCACTCCATCAATAATGCGTTTTTCCCGAGTAGTAAGAACCGGTAAATCCCAGAACCTCCCCCAGAAAGGCTGTTCGCCGACCAGGCCATTGAGGTTGAGATGCGGGCGGCAAAATCCCGACGGAGGATGCCAGGCAGTGGCCTGATTGTGAAATTGGGCGCAAATAGCACCAGCAGCCTCGACGGTTACAAGGGAGATCTCGGCCATCCCCAAGTGTTCTGATGCTACCGCAACAGACCGACCCTCCAGCCAGCCAATAAGCCCAACCTGTCGAACAACTCCGCCACAGTTTACGCCGACGTAGTACTGTCCGTTTGTCGTCGCATACGCCTTGGGGACTTTCATCCCGTATTCCAGTAAAGCATCCGTCCACATCCGCTCGGACTCCAACTCCGCCAAGGTATGATACCCGGGACGATGCACCCGCAGCGCATATCTGACCCCATCCTTGGCGGTGATCTTGAATACAATATTTTCTGAGTGGGAAGCAAGCTCAGCGCTTCCCACCTCGACACCCCATTCGCTCAGCGCAGGCAGGACTTCGCGTAAAATACTCTCGATATCATCCATCTAGCTGAGGTCCCCGAGCACGTCGGCAAATGCCTGAAGAAATGCATCAGCTTGTTCTTGTTCGAAAACCAATGGCGGACGAATTTTGATCACATTGTCTAATGCACCGGCGTTACTCAAGAGAAAACCCTTGTCCTTGAGTCTATCGGCAAGATCAGCAGCCCCGATGGGATCCGCCGTCTTTTTCTCTCTATCGGACACCCAATCGATTCCGACGAAAAGCCCACAGCCCCTAACGTCTCCCATAGGCTCATGGTCGGCTTGCATTTTTTCCAGCTCGCTGCGCAGATAGTCGCCCAGTCGCGCCGACCGGCGCAGCAAATCTTCTTCCTCGATTACATCCATAACCGCCATTCCGACCGCAGCTTGTACCGGGCTCGAGGCAAAGGTATTAAAGTAGTGAGTGCCATCTCGAAAGGCAGAAACAAGCCTTGCGCTGGCGACCACAGCGGAAACTGGCATGCCATTACCCATGGGCTTACCCATGGTTACAATATCGGGAACAAAACCGCTGGTTTCATAGCCCCACCAATTACCAGACCTACAATACCCCGCCTGAACCTCGTCGGCGATAACCACGCCCCCCGCTGCGTGAACCAATTCAACTGCCTTCGACATAAAACCCTCGGGGATCTCAGGTAAGCCTTCATTGGCAAAAATTGAACAGACAAACAAACCTGCGAAGGGGGTGTCCTGCCGGGAAAAATCGTCAATCGCGTCCTGTAAACTGTCCAGATAGGCCCCGGCGAGCTCAACCCTGCTCAGCCCCTCAACCAGAGGCCGGTAAGTCTGAGGGAAGGGGATGCTGCGAAAATCGGGGTCGGTCACCGGCTGGGCGGACATTTTTCCAACTTCGGTGCTATTTCCATGATAGGTAGCATCGCTGCAAATTATGCCCCGCCCCCCGGTTCCAAATCGAGCCATCTGCAGGGCAACCTCACTGGCTTCTGTACCCGAACATGCAAATACCACCTGCTCCAAATTCTCATGGTGGTAACCCAATAAGCGCTCACCAAAGTTCAGAATGCCGTCGTGAAGATAGCGGCTATGCACGTTCAGTGTCTTCATCTGCCTTTCCATAGCCGCCACAACGCGCAGATTTGCATGACCCACACAGGGTACATTGTTATACATATCGACATATTGCCTGCCGGAATCATCATAAAGGTAGACGCCCTCACCACGGACAATGTGTAGCGGTGATTCATAAAACAGCGTTGCCTTGCCTAACAGACGTTGCCGCCGTGCTAGTAATTTCGAATCTGACATTGTTATTGTCGCCTTAATTAATTCTGAACGATGGCATGCCTATATTGTATCCCGAGCGGAGACAATTGGCTTCTTTGGATTTTCACTGGGCAGACGACAGCCACTGTAATAAAATGCTCCGTCAATTTCCCGCCCTTATAGTTGAGACGCCCTAAATGAAATCTTCAATGCATCAGAATTCCAAAATAGTACTTACTCACAACCTGAAAAACCTTTCGGCGATTCTTAAGATCGCCGCAAGTGACGCAAAAGCACGGGGCATTGATCCCGCTGTATTGCTGAATGCGCGTCTCGCTCCCGACATGTTTCCTCTGACCAGACAAGTACAGATAGCCACCGATCACGTTAAAGGTTGTTGCGCTCGACTGGCCGGCGTAGAGATACCCTCTTTCCCCGACAACGAGGCCACATTCGCCGATCTGCAAACACGCATTAAAACTACCTTAAAGTTCATCAAAGGCCTGAAAGCTTCCCAATTTGAGGGAAGCGAAGCCAAGTGCATTGAAATGAAATTTCCCATCGGCACAATTTCCTTCGACGGTCTCGATTATTTGAACGGATGGGCACTGCCAAACTTCTATTTCCACTACAGTGCCGTCTACAATATCTTGCGGCACAACGGTGTCCCACTCGGTAAAGCTCAGTACTTGGGTATGATGCCGGGCGTGCAGATGACGGGGAAAATTGCAAAAATGATGGGCGCCAAGGCCAAAGTAAAATAGCAGGTCGTGGCTGCGCTTTTGCCGCTTCTTGTGGGGCTGACTGGGCCGTTTATTTAGAGGCCGCTTTAACCTCTTGTGCCTGGGTAAGACCACCTACATTGGTGACCTGAGTGTAGCCGGCGTCCTTCAGACTTTGCTGGGCAAGTCCCGCTCGTCTGCCACTTGCACAATAAAGGACGATGGGCGTGTCCAGAGCGAATTTACGCTGACCAAGCCCTTGAACAATACTACCAAACTCAATGTTCAAGGCGCCATCGATGTGCTCGGCCTGAAATTCAGACGCCGTTCTTACATCGACCCAGATCGGTGTATTAGACTGAGCGAGCACAGTGGCAGCGGAGGCCAGTGCAAACAGGAGAACCAATAGCTTGGAATAGTTGTAAGTAAATTGCATAGCTGAATGGTACCTGACCTGCCTTACTCACTCAACAACCGAGCTTTCACCCGCACTGCATTGGGGTACACTAGGCAACGCCTAATCGCCCCCCTAACCATGTTCACCCAAGGTTTCCAATGAAAGTTTTTATCTGCATCCTATTCGCCCTTTCAGGCGCCGCATGTTCCTCCCCCAGCCAGCAGACCAGCAGCGACTCCTGGACCCGCGGGGCGATGGTAGTCGCCGCCGACCGCCGCGCTGTAATCGCAGCCATCGACATAATTGAAAAAGGCGGTCACGCCGTAGATGCTGCAATTGCCGCCCACGCAGTTCTGGGCCTTGTCGAGCCGCAGAGTTCAGGTCTGGGTGGCGGTGCGTTTATGTTGGTGTACGACAGGGATGGCAGGAAGCTTACTTTCCACGATGGACGAGAGACTGCTCCGGCCGGAGCCACAGTGGATATGTTTATGCGCGATGACGGCAAGGCCATGGATTACTACGAGGCGTGGCAGAGCGGAATTTCCGTTGGCGTGCCTGGCACGGTGGCTTTATACAAAACCGCTCACGAGCAACACGGCACACTGGCGTGGGAATCTTTGTTCGCACCGGCAATCAAGCTCGCCGAGGAGGGCTTCGAAGTTTCACCCAGGCTTGCAAATTACTTGCCCCGACTCGCTGCAATTACTCGTCTCGATGAAGACCCGGATACCGCTGCCTACTTTTACCCCGGTGGAAAGGCGCTAGAAACCGGGCACCTACTCAAAAACCCCGAATATGCCCACACCTTGCGAAGAATCGCCCAGGAGGGAGCAAGTGCGTTCTACAGCGGAGAGATTCCTGAAGCCATAGCAAAGGCTGCGCAACAGTCACCCAATCCGGGTTCACTGACGGCAAGCGACATAGTCACTTACCGCACGGTTACCCGAGATGTAATCTGCGGTCAGTTCCGCGAAAATAAAATCTGCACCACTACGCCACCCTCCTCTGGTGGAGCTCAAATAATGATCGCCGGCATATATGATCATCTTGTTGCTGGGGCAAAAAATCAGGAAGACAAAATTGCCGCTTTTGTCGATGCACAGCGGCTGGCGTACGCAGATCGCGACTATTTTTTTGGCGATCCCGACGCCATAGATATACCCCTGGCGGACCTGGTCAACCCAATTTACCTAAAGCATCGCGCTACCCAGCGCGCAGCTCCCGCGGCGCTCCCGACTCACGGAAACCCCCAGGCCGTCTTAAGATCAGACTCTCAGGCTAACGCCTGGAGTGCCGATACCACAGAGGAAGTTCCGGGTACCACACACTTCTCAATTATCGACAATCAAGGTAATGCGGTGGCAATGACCGCAACCATCGAAGGACCCTTTGGATCCTCGCGCTGGGCGCATGGGTTTTTATTGAACAACGAAATGGGAGACTTTGCCCGACTAGTCTCTCCCGACGGCAAGCCACAGGCAAATGAAGTTGCGCCTGGTAAAAGACCAAGGTCCTCCATGTCGCCGACCATGGTGTTTGATGCCGCGGGCGAGTTAAAAATGGTGACGGGTACTGGCGGTGGTAATTCTATTCCGGCCTATGTGGCGAAATCGCTCATCGGAGTCCTGGACTGGGGCATGACAGCCCAAGAGGTGGTCGAATTCCCCAACCTGGTAGCGAGAGGCGAAAAAGTCAGAGTTGAAATTTCAGTGGAGCCGGGGAAGGCAATCTCTAAACAGCTACAGGCGCGCGGTTACAACGTCCACGAAAGAGACGGTGAAAACTCCAATCTACACTTGATCATCGTCGGACCCGACTCACTCGATGGCGCCGCCGATCCCCGCCGCGAGGGTATTGTAGGAAGTACGAAGGCTACTTCCCGCTGAGCTGAACCATCATGGCTTTGAGAATGCCAGTCTCTTCCGCGGTCGGGGTATAACGTCCGCCGC
>JBLHKV010000225.1:0-6389 GCA_047618115.1 Halieaceae bacterium
CGACCCAATGATTTTTTGTCATTGGGTGCCCAAATTTCATTTCACAGGCCCAGAAAAAGAAAAATCCTTGTAAATCAGTGATCTACAAGGATTCTGCTTAGAATATGGCTCCGCCTGCTGGGCTCGAACCAGCGACCCAATGATTAACAGTCATTTGCTCTACCAACTGAGCTAAGGCGGAATGGACTCTTTCGAGGTCGCGTATATTAATGATAGGGGCACTGGAGGTCAATAGTAGTCTGGATGGAAATCCTCCCTTTTTGCGTGTCACTATCTGTAGCCAAAGCAGACTAATAAAAAAGTTCGATTTAGGGGATAATGGTGGGCTACCTCCAAAACGACCAAAATAGTAACCAATGTCCCGACCTTTTGTAGTTGAATCTCCCTTTAAACCCGCCGGTGATCAGCCCGCAGCCATTCGTGGTTTGGTGGAAGGAATCAAAGCTGGCCTGGCCTCGCAGGTGTTGTTGGGGGTTACCGGTTCGGGAAAAACCTACACCATCGCCAAAGTGATAGAGCAGTTACAGCGTCCGACCATTGTCATGGCGCCGAACAAAACCCTGGCGGCGCAACTCTATGGAGAGTTCAAGGAGTTCTTTCCTAACAATGCGGTGGAATATTTCGTGTCCTATTACGATTATTACCAGCCAGAGGCCTATGTGCCGTCTTCCGACACCTATATTGAGAAAGACTCTTCAATCAATGAGCACATTGAACAGATGCGCTTGTCAGCCACCAAGGCGCTGTTGGAGCGGTCGGATGCGATAGTTGTATCGACTGTATCGGCAATCTACGGCTTGGGTGACCCCGAGTCGTACTTCCGCATGGTGATGCACCTTGACCGGGGCGATCTGGTTGATCAACGGCAGCTGGTGCGCCGCCTCGCTGAGTTGCAGTACGTTCGCAACGATGTGGATTTTTCACGTAGTACCTATAGGGTCCGCGGCGATGTTATCGACGTGTACCCGGCCGATTCCGAGCGAGAGGCGGTACGAATTGAGTTGTTTGATGAGGAAATCGAGAGTATTTCCCTTTTTGATCCTCTCACCGGGGAGGTCAGAGCCAAGGTGCCGCGCATTACCATTTACCCAAAGAGCCACTACGTGACCCCTAGGGACGTCATTTTGAAGGCCGTGGACTATATAGAAGATGAGTTGCGTGATCGCCTGCTCTGGCAGCGCGATAACGACAAGTTAGTGGAAGCGCAGCGTCTCGAGCAGCGCACCAAATATGACATGGAAATGATCCGTGAACTCGGCTACTGCACGGGTATCGAAAACTACTCTCGCTATCTTTCCGGACGAAAGGAGGGTGAGCCTCCTCCCACGCTCTTTGATTATCTGCCAAAGGATGCCCTGGTAGTGGTCGATGAGTCTCACGTTTCAGTGCCGCAAATCGGTGGAATGTATAAGGGGGATCGGTCTCGCAAGGAAACGCTGGTGCAGTACGGGTTTCGTCTGCCTTCGGCGCTGGATAACAGGCCTCTGCGTTTCGAAGAGTGGGAGCGTATGGTGCCGCAGGCCATTTTCGTCTCGGCAACACCCGGACCTTATGAATTGGAAAAAGCTGGGCGGATAGTCGACCAAGTGGTTAGACCCACCGGTCTGATAGATCCGGGGGTCGAGATACGGCCTGCGATGACCCAGGTCGATGACTTGCTGTCGGAAATCCCATTGGTGGTGGCCAGGGACGAACGGGTGTTGGTAACCGTGATGACCAAGCGTATGGCCGAAGACCTCACCGAGTATATGGATGAAAACGGCGTGCGTGTGCGCTACCTGCATTCCGACATAGAAACGGTGGAGCGGGTGGAGATAATCCGCGACTTACGACTGGGCGAGTTTGATGTGCTAATCGGAATTAATTTACTGCGGGAAGGGCTGGATATGCCCGAAGTGTCGCTGGTGGCGATACTCGATGCGGATAAAGAGGGCTTTTTGCGTTCCGAGCGCTCCCTTATTCAGACCATGGGTCGGGCTGCGCGCCATTTGAACGGTCGCGCCATTTTGTATGCGGATAAGATCACTGGGTCGATGGAAAGAGCAATGGCGGAGTGTGATCGCCGTCGGAAAAAACAACTGGAGCATAACGAAGAGCACGGGATCATCCCAACCGGGGTCAGCAAGAGTATTCCCGATATTATGGAAGGTGCGCGCTCCAGCGGTAGCCGAGGCAAGAAGGGACTGCGTAAGGTCGCTGAGCGGGTGCCTGACTATCTGGCCGATGTGGCTAGCCTCTCGCCACGGGCCTTGTCCAAACGGATTGGTCAGTTGGAGGGCAAAATGATGGAGCACGCCAAAAATCTCGAATTTGAAGAGGCTGGGCTGCTGCGTGATCAACTTCACGAATTGCGCAAGCAGGTCTTCGTGGCTTGAGCAGTCTCGCTTGTCTAGCTCATGTGTTCTCTATATAATCGCCAGCTCTTTTTTAGGACTATAGCTCAGTTGGTTAGAGCGCTACCTTGACATGGTAGAGGTCCCCAGTTCGAATCTGGGTAGTCCTACCAAACACTTAACCCTCGCCGATATGCGGGGGTTTTTTGTTTAGGGGCCATGTTTGCAGCGAGGACAGATATGCTTGATATAAGAGAAGTAGCGCGGGTTACGCGTGAATTCGCAAAATTGTTGCCGATATTGAGCTACAAACTCCTGGAAAATGAAGACAGGGAGTCGATAGCGACGATTTTCGAAGAGACTGTTGAGCGATGCGCAGACAGCACTATGATTGTCTTCGAGGGTCGCGAGTTAAGTTGGTCCGAATTTAACGCGCTGGCCAATCAAATGGCGCATGCGCTGCAAGACAGTGGCGTACAGCACGGCGATTGTGTCGCTGTGATTATGGAAAACCGGGTAGAGATGCTCGCCGGCATTGTCGCTTTGTTCAAGCTTGGCGCTACTGCAGGGCTTATCAACAACGGGCTCACCGGACGTCAGTTGGCACACTGTATCGAAACTGTCGGCTCGGTAAAGTGTCTGGTTGGCGAGGAGGTTTTCTCCAATATCGCCGACGTGCGAGATGAGCTGTCTCTGGCCGCTGGCGACTATCTTTGGGTGGCCGACCAACGGCAGAGCGAGGTTCCAGAGTGGGCTTTGGATTTCTGTGGCCAGGTGGCAAATTATCCCGACACGAATCTGCCACAGACCGCCGATGTGCTTGCGGGTGAAACCGCCTTGTATATTTTTACCTCGGGAACCACAGGGCTTCCCAAAGCTGCAAAAATGCCTCACCGCAAGTATCTTGCCAGCGCTACAGGCTTCGGAAAGCTGGGTTATCAGGCACAGGAATCCGATCGTATTTATGTCTGCCTGCCGCTATATCACGGCACCGCGTTGATCGGAGGCTTCGGTGCTTCGCTAACAACGGGCGCGTCGATCTTTTTAAAGCGGAAGTTTTCGGCCTCTGATTTCTGGCCGGAAGTGCAAAAGCACCAGACTAATTGCTTTGTGTATGTCGGTGAGCTGTGTCGCTACCTGCTGGCGCAACCGCTGCGCAAAGAAGAAAAGAACAACCCCTTGGTTAAGGTGTTGGGTAATGGGCTGCGCCCGGATATCTGGGATGAGTTCAAAGAGCGGTTTGGTATCGAGCGAGTTTCAGAGTTCTATGGCGCCAGCGAGGGCAATGTCAGTTTTATCAACGCGTTGAATAAGAATCGCACCATGGGTCTTAGCGCGGGACCGGTGCTAGTGATCGAGTATGACGTCGATCAGGACGAAATTGTTCGTAACAGAAGAGGCAGGGTCATCCGCGTGAAGCGCGGAGAGTCGGGCCTGTTGTTGGGCAAGATCAACGATAAGTTCAAATTCGACGGCTATAGCAGCGCGGCGGCTTCCGAGACTAAAGTGCTACGCAACGTAATTAAGAAAGGCGATGCCTGGTTTAATACAGGTGATTTGGTCTGCGAAACCGACGTTGGTTTTGCCATGGGCCTCGCGCATTACCAGTTTGTAGATCGCGTTGGCGACACCTTCCGCTGGCGCTCGGAGAATGTCTCTACCAATGAGGTGGGTGAAATACTCAATCGCAACGAGCAAGTGGAGGTTGCTAATGTCTACGGCGTGGATATCCCCGGAGCAGATGGTAAGGCTGGTATGGTGTCGCTGGAGTTAAAACCGGGTGTGGAGTTTGACGCAGTAGAGTTTGCGTCCTACGTTACTGGGGCTTTGGCACCCTTTGCGCAACCGGTATTTGTACGTATTCAACAACACGTTTCGACTACCGGTACATTCAAGCTCGTTAAGGGAGAGTTGCGCAAACAGGCATATGATATGGATGAAGTCGACGACGATCTTTATGTCATGCCAGCGCGCAGCAAGTCCTACCAGAAGCTGGACAGGGAGTATTATAAAACGCTGACCACAGGCGCCGCCGGGTACTAGCTGGCGCGCCTTGCATTACATGTGGTACTTCTCACAGATACAGCTATGCTAAGGGTCATGAAGCGAGTTGTCAGCTTCAACTGAATGCTAATAAAACAGGCGGGAGCAGCCCATGACCACCAGATTCGAAAATATTCTAGACACAATCGGTAATACGCCATCAGTACGCATTAATAACCTCTCGCCGGAGGGAATTAACCTCTATGTAAAGGTAGAGGCATTTAACCCTATGAGTTCGATCAAGGACCGTCTCGCCCTGGGTATTATTGAGGACGCGGAGCGGTCCGGGGCTCTCAAGCCGGGTCAGACCGTGGTGGAAGCAACCAGCGGCAACACCGGTATTGGTCTGGCTATGGTTTGTGCTCAAAAAGGCTATCCACTGGTAGTTGTTATGGCCGATTCCTTCAGCGTTGAGCGCCGGCGCCTGATGCGCTTTCTTGGCGCAAAGGTTGTGTTGACTCCCGCACCATTGAAGGGGACGGGCATGTATCAAAAAACGCTGGAGCTTGCAGCTGCCCACGGTTGGTTTAATGCGCGCCAGTTTGAAAACGAAGCCAATGCGGATATGCATTCACGTACCACGGGCGCCGAAATTGTAAGGGATTTTCCCAATGGCGAGTTGGACTATTGGATCACCGGATATGGTACTGGCGGCACACTTAAGGGTGTTGGTCGGGTATTACGCGAGCAGAGCCCAAATACTAAAATTGTAGTCTGTGAGCCGGAGTTAGCCGACTTGCTAGGCAGCGGTGAAAAGCAGGCGCGAGGCGAAAATGGGTCACCTGCGGCAACTCATACAGCGTTCCACCCCCACCCCATGCAGGGCTGGACCCCAGATTTCATCTCCCAGTTGACCGAGGATGCGGTGGAGGCCAACTATATCGACATGTTGCTACCTATTGCCGGGCCCGATGCGCTGGCCTGTTCACGCAATCTTGCGACGCAAGAGGGCATTTTTGTAGGAATTTCCTCTGGTGCGACTTTTGCCGGAGCATTGGAAATTTGTAAGACATTGCCCGCCGGGAGCACTGTTTTATGCATGCTTCCAGATACGGGTGAACGTTACTTGAGCACTCCCTTGTTTGAGCAGATACCCGCAGAGATGACAGAGGCCGAGATAGAGCTTTCCAATTCTACTCCGAGCGCCCAGTACGATAGTTAGCGAGAAGATGCCAAGCGCGGCCGTTCTGCTTCATAAACGCGCAATTTTCATGTAAAGTGCGCGGCCTTCATACCTTCACGTGGCCTTTGGTAGGGGTCACCACTGAGAAGAGGTCGCATCATTATGCCTATAGTTACTCTACCCGACGGAAGTCAACGTAATTTCGATCACGCCGTGAGCGTGGCCGATGTAGCCCTGGATATTGGGCCCGGTTTGGCCAAGGCGGCTCTCGCCGGGGTGGTCGATGGTCAAACCGTCGATACGTCCTTTATCATGAGCGAAGATGCCAGTCTCGCCATTATCACCGGCCGGGACGAAGCTGGTCTCGAAGTCATTCGGCACTCCACTGCACATTTGCTGGCTATGGCCGTTCAGGATCTGTTTCCTGGTGCCCAGGTGACCATCGGTCCGGTTATCGAAGACGGATTTTTCTATGACTTTGCCTTCGAGCGTACCTTTACGCCGGAAGATCTGGAGAAGATAGAGGCGCGGATGGGCGAGATTTCAGAGCAAAATCTGCCCATTGAACGCGTGGTAATGAGCCGTGATCAGGCGGTGGAAACCTTTGCCGGTATGGGCGAAGAGTACAAAGTAAAGATCATTAAAGATTTACCCGAGGGCGAAGATATATCTGTCTATCGTCAGGGTGAATGGATGGATTTGTGTCGCGGCCCCCACGTGCCCGATACCGGGAAGCTGAAAGCTTTCAAGCTTACCAAGGTCGCGGGTGCCTATTGGCGGGGTGACTCGAATAACGAGATGCTGCAGCGCATTTACGGTACTGCCTGGTCCGATAAGAAGGCGCTTAAAGGCTATCTGAACCGCATTGCCGAAGCTGAAAAGCGCGATCA
>JBLHKV010000226.1:0-6378 GCA_047618115.1 Halieaceae bacterium
CTAGCAATCTTTGAACGAGGGAATGTCGCCCCAGTGGCCGATGCCGGTGCCGACCAGGTTCTGTGGGAAGCGAGCACGGTGACGCTCGACGGTAGCGGCAGTGCCGATGCAGATGGTTATATCGCCAGTTATTCCTGGAGCCAGACCGGTGGTAGCAGCGTAGTACTGTCCAGCGACACAGAGCCCTCTCCAATATTTACCCCACCGGATGACGGATCTGCACAGTTATTGACCTTCAAACTCACTGTTATCGACGATGAAGCAGTATCCCACGACGATACGGTGACCATTGTCCTTGGGTTTCCCGCCCGGTTTCAGGCGGAGGTCCATGGGCCCGCAGTCGGCACGAGTATAACGATCAGTGATCTGAGAGATCCCCAAGTGGTCTACGCCGAAACGACCACCTACGCCGAAGCTGATCTGACCTCCTTACTAGGGGAGGGTGTTTGGGCGACCTTGGACGATCATCTAAAGTTGGTGCTGCTCGGTCGCTTTGATTTTGATACAAGCGAATTTGATAACACGCAGTTGTACCTGCTTACCGCCGTCGGTGGTGAAGATGCCGATGCGGATTCCGACTTCCAGGAAGACAGCGCCTACGCTCCGATTAACGGCCTCTGGCATGCCATTGTTACCGGCGCCCAGCTTAAGGATGGGGCAACCCATGTCTCAGCGCTGACTGAGGCGATCTATCTGTGGTTGTTACCGCAACTGAATGCACTCGAATATGGCCAGCTCGCTGAAAATATCAGTAGAGCGGCGAAGCTGCTGGTTGCCGATATTGATGGTAATCGCCTGGCGGATCACAACGACCTGGTTCTGTGGAACAGACTGATTGGCGAGACGCAGTTCCTTGGTGATAGCGCCGTTCTCACCAGCCTCGCAGACAGCGTGGTTGACGATGGCTCAATTGAAACGGCGACGGAACTAGCGCTCGCCCTGATCCAGTTGGCAGTGCAAGGCGATATCGATCCCGAAAGTTTTTTCCAGGAGCACATTGCCGATGACCTGTTGGCGGCGAAATGCCTGAACTGTCATGTCGACGGCGGACCCTCAGAGCACACCCGATTGGTGTTTGTGTCCGAGGGTTCTCCCGACCAGGACACGTTAAATCAAACCATACTGGAAAATTTTGTCACCTCTATCGATGGTGCGCAGGAGCTAATTCTGAGCAAAATTCAGGGGGGGTTAAGCCACGGAGGCAGTTTTGTATTTGGCTCTTCGAGTCAGGAGTGGCAAAACCTACAGACATTCATAGCATTGGTTCAAGAAGGCGACGCCCCGGTCTCCACCGGAGCTGAGCTGGCCGCCTTCTGGGATGGTATATCGCTGGCGAGTGCGCGCCAAACCTTGCGCAGATCCGCGCTGATCGTGGCCGGCAGATTACCGACCGAAGCCGAGGTCGATCTTGCGGAGTCGGGAGATGATGGGTTGCGGCAAACCCTGCGCGACATGATGAGTGGCGATGTGTTTCATGATTTTTTGATCAGCGGATCAAATGATCGATTGCATACCGACGCGTTCCTAAACGGTTTGTTTATGGATTTGCTCGATTGCTGCTACGGTTACTATCCTGTATTCGTTAACAAAAACTTTGATGCAGAAATCACTGGTGACCAGGACTTGATCGCTGAAAAAGATGACTGGCGTAATAAAGTTCTTAAGGGCTTTTCCCGGTCACCGCTGGAGCTGATCGCGCATGTTATTGAAAATGATCTGCCGTATACCGAGATCCTCACCGCCGATTACATGATGGTCAACCCGCAAATGGCGGAGGCACTTCGCAGTGGTGTGAATTTTGAAACCGACGACTCCAGTGAATTTTTACCTGGCCACAATAACGGTCAGATTCTCGTTGGCGATGATACGGTTCAGGAACAAACAACCAACGTCGGCCTGAACGTAATGTCCCACTCCGGTTTTATTGATTACCCGGAGGCCGGCGTACTGAATACCCAGGCGTTTCTTAATCGCTACCCCACTACTGAAACGAATCGTAACCGCGCTCGTGCCCGCTGGACCTATTTGCACTTTCTCGGTGTTGATATCGAAAAGTCAGCCCCGCGCACCACCGACCCTGTGGCCCTGGCAGATAACAATAATCCAACCCTCAATAACCCGGCCTGCACCGTGTGTCACCAGTTACACGATCCGGTGGCGGGTGCCTTTCAGAACTACGGCAATTTCGGTTGGTTTCGGGATGCCTGGAATGGAGCCGATGCGCTGCCCGATACCTACAAGCACCCGGAGTGGTTTGGCGGCGACCCGGAGTCAACGCTCTATCAGCCCGGTGATACCTGGTACAGAGATATGCGTGCTGCGGGTATCGAGGGCGCCGTTGCTCCCAGTCCCGAAAACAGCCTGCAGTGGCTGGCGCAGGAGATCGCAGGAGATCTCCGTTTTACCACGGCCACAATAAATTTTTGGTGGCCAGCGGTGATGGGAGCCGCAACGTTGGAAGCACCGGAATCTCCGGTAGACCAAAATTACGCAGCTCAATTGCGAGCCTATGAGGTACAGCGTGCAGATATCCAGGAACTGGCCGATGCCTTCGTCGACAGCGGGTATAAGGTCAAGGATCTTTTGGTTGAAATGATGATGTCGCCCTGGTTCCGGGCCAATAGTATTGATGCGGTACTGGCCTCTGGCCGCGATAAGGAATTGTACGAGGCGGGAACGCGACGCTTGCTTACCCCAGAGGAGCTCGAGCGGAAGACCGAATATCTGATGGGCTTTTTATGGAATGGCTGGGACGATGAATACCAGGTCGATGGGGTCTATTCGGCACTCGGGGATCGCTTGAGACTTTACTATGGTGGTATTGACTCACTGGGGGTGAAGGAACGCGCCCGTGAACTTACCACCTTGATGTACCACACGGCATTACGCCAGTCCCTGGAAATGGCCTGTTCTGTAGTTGTGGACGACTTTTCCCGGCCGGACGAGGAACGGCAGGTGTTCGCAGGTATCGACCGCCACCAGACGCCCCTTTCGGAAGCGTTGTTAGAGTTTGATGTTGTCGAAGATAATATTGCGGACGCGGGAACCTACACACTACCGGTGACTTTATCTGCTGGTGATAAGACGATAAGAGTGAGTTTTCTTGAAGATTTCTACGTGGAAAATGTCTACGACCGCAACTTGTTTGTCGACCGGATAGATATTCGAAACAGCCAGGGCCTGATCGTACAAACGATTGAAGTTGAAGATCTGGCGGACATAGCTGGAGCTAGCTACACCCAATACGATGACGGTGGTGACTCGGGTGGATCCTGGTATGACGACTGGCAAAACGGACCCGGGGGTGGCTGGATAATCTGGTCCACCGGCAACATCACTTTTCCGTTGGTCGTAGCAAGTGACGGTGAGTACCGCATAGAAGTAGTGGCGTGGGGTGAGCAACACCCGGACTATGTGGGTCCGAGTATGTCGGTCACCATTAATAGCAACGACCCCTTTGGCGGCAGCGCTGGTGAGCAATCGATTCGACAGAAACTGGTTGAACTTCACTCGAGTTTCCTGGGTGAAGAACTCGACGCCAACGATGCCGAGATTGATGCCAGTTACCAGTTACTTGTCGAAACCTGGCAGTGGCGCCTCGAAACCATAATGTATGAAGGTTCGAATGATTACCTCGAAGAAAGCTGCAACGGCCACCCCGATTGGGATGATGAATGGTGGCAGAGCGACTGGACCCGGCACTGGGGTGATCCGGAGCGAATGATGGGCACCTGGACGACGGTCATGACGTATCTTATGACCGACTATAACTACCTACACGAGTGAGGTGAGGGCATGAAGCGCAGAGCTTTTTTGAAATCCCTGGCCCTGGGCGCAGGCGCCAGTGGAATGACTGTTCCATTGAGCCAGTTGTACGCCGCGCCCGCCGAGTACAGCGGTCGACTGTTGGTGGTTTGGCAAATGGACGGCGGCTGGGATGTCACCCAGTTTTGTGATCCCAAAACAAATACAGGCGGTGAACCCGACATCAACAATTGGGCCAATAATGCCGATGTTCGAACAGCTGGAAACATCCACTATGCCCCAGTGGCCAGCAACACGTCGCTATTTAACAAACACTACCAAAACATGCTGGTTATCAATGGAGTGGATGCTCAGACCAATGCCCACACTACCGGCGTATTACACAACTGGAGCGGCCGTAACGCCTCGGGTTTTCCCACCATGACCGCCTTGTTCGCGGCGGAAAATGCCGCGGATATTCCGCTGTCGTACATTAACTTCGGCGGCTTTGCAGAGACCGCCAGATTGATTCGCTACAGCCGTCTGGATGATACCGATGCGTTGTTGGACCTGTTGCAACCCAATACCCAGCCATGGGCGCGCGAAACTCGTTCGTACCGCTTTGGAGTGGATTTAAAACGGGTACAAGAAGCGCAGCAGGCCAGGCTGCAACGCATGCTGAACCGCGACAGCATCACTCCGCGCCAGCGCTTTAATATGGACTCCTATCTTGCTGCCAGGGGTTCCGCCGATGCACTTGAAAGAATGGTGGACGTACTACCCTCGGATGGTGTCTTCCAGGGCGATGTCAGTTTGGGGAGCAGTCAGCTGGGCAGTAGTAATCTATTGCGCCAGATTCAACTGATGATGCTCGCCTTCGATTCGGGTGTGGCCTGTGCTGGAGATCTATTCCTGGGTGGTTTCGACACACACGCAACCCACGATGCAGATCATGAGTCTTTGTACGAACACGTCGCCGAAGCCCTCGACTATTTTTGGGATTTTGCGGAAGAAAGGGGAATCGCAGACCGAATTACGCTGGTTATGGGTTCCGATTTTGGGCGAACACCTTTCTACAACGCGGAGGGGGGCAAGGATCACTGGCCCATCGGCAGCTATGTCCTGATGGAGAAGGATGCGCCCTGGGGTAATCGAGTGGTTGGCCTTACCGATGGCGTACATAACGCTTACAGCATCAATCCGGCAACCTTACAAAGGGACGATGCCGGAGGCACCATTATTTACCCCAAACACGTGCACCAGGCGTTGCGTACCTACCTCGGATTGGACAGTTCACCGCTGACGGCTAACTTTCCGTTTAGCAACGCCGAAGTATTTGATTTCTTTAATCCGAACTTGAGTACCGGGTACGAAACTTAAAACGAAGCTTTAAGGGTCACCAGCAATTGGACGTCATCGACGTCGTCGTCTTTGTTGAAAGGGACGGCGAGGTCAATGTGCAGCATTCTGCCCTTTTCGGCTCGGCTGGAACTTAATCGTAACCCGATATCCACGTTTGTGAGCACGCCTCCATTTGAGCCGTTATCCTCACCGCTGAACCAGGCGCGACCCACATCGATAAAGGCGGCAGCGCCCACTCTTAATTTGCGATGCATGCAAACGCGCCAGCCTGAAACTGCTCCAGCGTGCAACCGGGTCCACTGTTATTCAGGTCAACAATATCGCCTTCACCCTCAATGGCGAGAGGGTGCTTACAGGCCTGTAGCAATACAAACAAGCCTAGTGTCGCTGCCAAGCAGCAATGGCGGGGGTTCATCAGAATAACCCTAAGGACTGGTCCGGTTAAGCGCAAGCTCGGTCCCCCTCGCCGTATTTCCATTGCCTTGCCAACAGCACCCTCCGAGAATTAGGCTAGCGGCCGGCTATATCCAAGCCAACGATACGCAAGGGGATCACCGAATGTCTGAAACAGTCCACTACGAGACGGCGCCTGAAGACCGGATTTCGCTGCCACAGAAAGTCATCTACGGCCTAGGCGCGTTGGTAAACAACCTTCTGGCGGCTGCCATTGGTGGAATGACGATTGTCTTGAACCTGGGGCTGGGCATGAACCCGGCGTTGGTCGGTTTGCTCGGCGCATTACCACGCTTGACCGATGCGCTTACCGACCCCTTGATGGGTTATGTGTCGGATCAGACCAAGTCGCGTTGGGGGCGTCGTCGACCGTACATATTTTGCGGTGCCATTGCCGCCGGACTTTGCTTTGCACTGCTTTGGCAATTCCCCGAGGGTAAGTCAGAGAACTACTACTTTTGGTGGTTCCTGTTGGGCTCGCTGATTTTTTATCTGGCGTACACCATATTTGCAACCCCGTGGGTGGCGTTGGGCTATGAGTTGACGCCGGACTATCACGAACGCACCCGCTTGATGGGTGTACAAAATTTTATGGGCCAGCTCGCTTACCTGGTATCACCCTGGTTTTTATGGATTATGCAAAACGAAGTCTGGTTTGATGACCTGGCAAGCGGCGCGGCGGGGTTGGCCGTTGGGGTCGGCATTGTCACGATTTGTATCGGCGTATTACCGGCCATCTTTTTGCGGGAGCGCTTTGTTGCCAATTCCGCAGCGGGCTCCTCTGAGCCTGTAAAGGTAGTGGAAAGTGCGGGCTCTCGG
>JBLHKV010000227.1:0-6307 GCA_047618115.1 Halieaceae bacterium
CATGCCCGTGTAATCAATCGCAAAGGAATGACCTGGACAGAAAGCTTTCGGAAAGTAATCGTAGTTGACGCTGCCCCAGTTGGCGCCCAACAAATAGCACATGTTGTCGTGAGCACGGGTACGACGAGTAAATTTCCAGAAGTCCCAGGGTTCGGATACACCTTCGACCTCCTGTATAGCGCCTGGATGACATATCACCTCGGCACCGTTATAACCAAGGGCCCTGGATACCTCGGGCGTACAGCCATCGTGGCAGGTCATGGTGCCCAGCTTACCTATTTCGGTGTCGATGACCGGGAACAGATCCTTGATGCCGCCACCGAAGTGGGCGCAATAGTCGTCAAAGATATCGTGGGGGCTGGTGCCCAGTCCCAGCGAGGCGTTAATGTGCCATTTGTGATACTTCAGCACTACCTCGCCGGTTGGTCCCACGATGAAATTGGTGTTGAACCAGCGATCGGGGAATTCAGGTACTTGCTCTACAACGCCGCCGCCGCATATATAAAGGCCGTATTGTTTGGCGATAGCTCCCAGCTGATCTATTTCAGGTCCGGGAATGGTTACCGCTTTTTTCATCTGGTCTTCTATCTTGCTCTCACCCTTACCCGGCGTGCCCACACCTTGCATAAAGTACTCGGGGAGTATCACCAGGCGTACGGGTACCTCCCAAAAGTAGCCTACGCCAAAGTGGATTAGATTCATCACGCGGTCGAGGTTTTTCTGGATGCCCTCGCGGTCTTCGACAACGGTCACCTCGGGCTGAATTATCAGCGCGGTATAGGGTTCTACACGTTCTCTCATATTGTTCTCCGTCCTTTAAAAATCGAAGTCGTCATCTTCGTCGATGGCGCCCATGTCGTAGAGTATTTCCTTCGCGGCAATCGTGCCCATCCCGGAAATTCCCCCGCCGGGATGACATGAAGGGCCGGTGAGGTAGAGTTTCTTTACCGGGCCGCGATAGTTGGCATAATTGGGGAAGGGCCGAAAGGCGCCCATTTGTGACAAGATCCTTTCACCACCGGTAGTTACACCCCGGTGGAAGCAGCGATTGGCGCGCTCCAGTGTGGGGCCGGTTTCGACGTACTCTGCAAGAATATTGTCCTGATTCATGTTTGTGGTGTAGTTACCCAGCTGTTTGAGCAACACGTCTTTGCAGTATGCAGGTCCCAGTTTTTCCCAGTCTTCGCCGCTGGCGAGATCCACGGGTACAAAGGTATCCATTATCAGCGTGTGTTTGCCCTCTGGCGCCCGACTTGGATCCATAGTCGTCCAGGCGGCAGTCCACAGGAATGGGTCGCTGGGCGCTTCACCGGCGGCTATTTCCCTGTATTGCTTATCGATGTCCGCCACGGTGCCAAACATACGCTGGAAAGCGGTTTTATCCATCTCCGGTCCATTTTTAAACTGGGGGGCTTCGTGGAGTGCGTAGTGGACCCGTGCGATACTGATATCGCCAAACTTGAATTTTCGCACCATATCCTGAAATCCAGTCGGGAGGTCATTGGCTTCAAACCCCCCAAGAAACGTCTGGAAAGGATCTAGCGAGCTCACTACGGCTGTTTTTGCTGTGATCTCTTCGCCGCTCTCGAGTTTGATACCGCGGCACTCACCATTCTCGGTGATGAACTTTGCTACCGTGGCGCCGGTTTTGACTGTGCCTCCGTTGTCCTCGATGTAGGACTTCAGGCTTTCCGAGAGCATGCCGCTGCCGCCCTCGGGTATGGCCTGACCAAAGTAATGGATACTGGGGATCATCACATAGAAACCCTGGGCGGTACCCAGTTGATCCGGTAGCGTTTGGGGAGCCATGGCCCAGCCGAGAATAAGCGCCCGGACGTGGTCGTTTTCAAAATTTTCCAAAGTGAACTGACGCGAACTGAGTTGGTAGTCTCGTAATCGCCGCATGCCCTCTGGATTGTTTTCCAAGCCCTGGAATAAATAACTGGGCGGAGCGGGTGGCGCAAACATTGCCTTTACCACACCGTCCTGAATTTCCCCAAACTCGTCGTGTATCTCACGATATCGCACCGCGTCCCTAACCGAGTACTCGGCAATACTGTCGCAGGTTTTATCGATGTCCTTGTGGATAATGATGCCAGGACCCTCATATTTGTTAGGGTGGCCTGTGATGTGGTCCTCGGACCAGATGTACTTCAGCCCATAGCGTTCCAGCTCCGGCTTTAGTTCCTGGAAATCTGGATTTAAGTGAATCCAGACATGGGATGAGCCAAAAGGGTCGTGCTTATAGCCGGGTAGGGTCAGTTCACGCGTCAGTACGCCGCCACCGACCCAGTCATTGCGTTCGGCAACCAACACGCTAAGCCCATTTTTTACCAACATCGCAGCGCAGATCAGACCATTGTGGCCGCCCCCGGCGATTATTACATCGTAGTCTGACATTGGAGTTCCTTGATAAAGGCCCATTATTAATCCCATTAATGATATTTGCAAGGTGGCATTGACTAGCGCCAGGTAAATCGTTAAATATCATAGTTTTAGCCTGATATTTCGCTGTACTACCTAGATTGAGCTAGTCCTGGGCGACTGGGCTGGGTTCTATCGTGTCGTCGTTAGCTAGCCTTTAATCCCATTATAAAAAGCTGTACACTGGATCAATTCAATGTTTCCAAGAGAGAGCTATGGCCGGCAAGAAGACCGCGCGTGGACAAGTTGCAGCAGTGGTAGACACACTGGGCTTTCGCATTGCAGCCAATCAATACCACCAGGGCGAAATACTTCCGATTGAACAGGAGCTGGCAAACAGTCTCGATGTTGGCCGCAATGCATTACGAGAAGCGGTCAAGGTATTGTCGGGCAAAGGCTTGATTGCCACGGCGCCGCGGAGTGGGACCCGGGTGCGACCTCGAGACGAGTGGAACATGCTGGATCCCGACGTACTGCGGTGGCACGCGGATCCCGATGTAGCAACGCCGGAGTTTATGTTGGACCTGATTGAGGTCCGCCGCATTATTGAGCCCAAAGCTGCAGAGCTCGCTGCGGTCAGAGCAACTAAAGAAGATGTTTCCAGCATACTCTCTGCCTATGAGGCGATGGCCGACAGCGGCGCCGATCTCGAGGCACGTATGGAGGCAGATATCATTTTTCACTCAGCGATCCTTAAGGCCAGTCATAACCAAGTTCTCAATCATTTCCGCTTTGCAATTGGCACTTATCTGAAGGCACACTCACGGCTGGGGGAAGCTGTTTCGGCCGAGGATGAGTCGGCCGACCTGGAGCGGCACCATCAAATTGCCTGGGCCATCGCCACGGGAAAAGCCAAATCTGCCTACAGCTTGACCGTTGAGATGCTCAACTTGAATCGCAGCCACTTCGAGCGCGAGGAGTAACGCTTGTGGCTGTAGTCGCGATAACCGGAAGTAGCAGTGGTATAGGTCTTGCCGCTGCACTGGCATTCGCCCGGCGAGGCGACCGGGTCTTCGCCTGTGTGCGAGATATGAATAAAGCTGACAACTTGATGCGATTGGCTGACAGCGAGCAGTTGGATATCAAACTTATTGAGTTGGATGTTACCGAACCCGAGTCCTTTCCCTCGGTGTTGGCTGGCGTTGTCGAGAGCGCTCGTTCGCTCGATGTACTGGTTAATAATGCAGGTTTATTGCGTCCAGGTGCTTTTGAGGACATGCCCGAGTTAGATTTTCGCCGGGTGATGGAAACCAATTTTTTCGGTCCGATGTTGCTGACACGAGCAGCGCTGCCGTTGATGAGGCGGCAAGGTCAGGGGATGATCATCATGATCAGCTCTCTATCCGGTGTCGCCGGGCTTGCCGGGGATGTCTCCTACAGCGCCAGTAAATTTGCATTGGAGGGCGCAACTGAGGCGCTGCGCCACGAAGTTGACCGGTGGGGAATTCGTATGGCACTCGTGTTGGGCAGCCAATATCAGACCGGACTATTTTCAAACGGTGGCGCCGAAGCGCTTCCGGCAACTGAATCGGCTTACGCACCGCTGATCGATTATAAGATCAAGCAGAATGCATCTAGTCTGACTACTGCGAACAAGCCGGAGGATTTGGCAAAGTTGTTGCTGGAAATAGCCGACTCAGATGGATCCAGATTGCGTTGGTGTGCAGATGAGTTAGCTGAAAATGTGCTGAGAACATTGCACGCACAGAATGACTTCGAACGAGATGAGTTCCTGCAGATGGCTGGAGATAGCCGATGGTGGAGTGCGTGTGGTGATCAACCCGAGTAAAGGGGCGTAATAGTTGATAGTCCGACTGGCACACGTTTGTGTTGAATCAGCTGATCTCGAGGCGAGCGAGGCATTTTACCAAATACTTGGTGCGCAACGGCGTTTCGATTTTCGGAACTTCGAAGACGAACTGATCGGCATGTATCTGTATTTTGGCGAGGACAGCTACATCGAGCTTGTTAAGATTTCCAAACCGAAAAAAAATGAAGGCTCCCTGGTGCACTTTGCACTCGAGGTGAATGATCTTACCGCAACCTTGATGCAACTTAAGGGCCGCGGTGTGAAGGTTGGCAAGGCAGAGTTGGGGGTAGATCACACTTGGGTGGCCATTTGCCATGATCCAAGCGGCGTCATGATCGAACTCCATCAGTACACCGAACAGAGTTTACAAAAAACCGGTGGCATGTGTCGCATTGACTATAGACCTTGAGGCGGCCCGCGAGCTTGCTATGGAAATTCTTTTTGATTGAAAAATTTGGAGTGAGACAATGGCGCTGATATCGCAAGACAATGTGTTTGCACTCGGAGCGATTATTTTTGCTCTGGCCTGGCTCGGTTTCTGGATCGACAACCACCCCATCGGCCAGAAGACGTCCGGAGTAGTTTGGGTGCTGGTGGGCGGTATGGTGCTATCGAATTTTAATATCATCCCCTTGGCCAGCCCCGTCTATGGTTTTGTTGGTGGCTCATTGGTTCCGTTGGCTATACCGCTGTTGCTGCTCAAAGGAGATCTGAGGAAAATTTTCCGCGAAAGCGGCGGTGTCATGATTTCCTTTTTTATTGCCAGCATGGCAACTGTCGCGGGTGTGGTTTTAGGTTTTTTCCTACTGGATCTTGGGGAGATAGGTCCCAAGGTCGCAGGAGTTTATGCCGGTGGATGGATTGGCGGCGCGGTAAATTTTCTGGCGGTATCCCAGGCTGTTGAAATGACACCTACCGAATTCAGCGTTTCGATCAGCGCCAGTAGCGTTGTTAGTATTGCTGCACTGATGCTGTTGATTGTTATTCCCTCGCTGGGCTGGATTACAAAATGGGTACCAGAGCTGGTACGCAAGGCCGATGAGGTGGCAGAACAGGCCGCTGTAAAATCAGATGAGGTACCTTTTCGGCTTACCCACGTCACTGGCGCGCTGGCCATAAGTTTTGCGATATGTGCCGCGGCACAAATGATCGCCGCTGCTCTGGCTATGACTCAATACAATATTCTGTTTATCACTGTTATTACCATTGCGGTGGCTAATTTATTTCCCCAGGCGATGAGTAAGCTTGAAGGTGAATTTGAATTAGGAATGCTATTGATGTATCTGTTTTTTGCGATTGTCGGTGCGGGCACCGATGCAACTTCATTCCTGGCGGATGCCCTGGTTTTGTTCTTTTACGGCATGATTATTATTGTTACTCACCTGGCGCTGGTTTTAGTGGCGGCGCGATTTTTAAAGATTGATCTAGCCGAGGCGATTGTTGCCTCCGCCGCCGCGTTGGTTGGTCCCGCTGTTACCGCCGCGATAGCGATTTCCAAGGGTTGGAAGCACTTGGTCACGCCGGGCATTATGTGCGGTATTTTCGGTTATGTGATCGCCACCTTTATCGGTGTCACAATCACTGCGTTTCTCAGTTGACCATGGCGACACCGCGCGGCAATCTCACCATACTGGTGGTGCTCGCCCTTGCTGCGACCCTTTCTCCCGTTTCTATCGATATGCTCACCCCTGCGTTGCCTGGTATTGCCAGCGATATGGGGAGTTCACCACAGATGATCGAATTGGCAATCTACAGCTTTTTAGTCGGCTATGGCATAGCGCCCTCGCTCTGGGGTGCCTGGTCGGATCGCGTGGGTCGTCGTCCTATAATGGTCATTGGCATGCTCATCTACTGTGCCAGTTCGCTGGCGTGTTCGGTTGTCGATAGCCCAGCCTGGTTAATTGCACTGCGCTTGGGGCAGGGTATAGGTGCGGCTGCCGGGGCAACGATGGCAAGGGCGATCATCAGAGATATATATGGCGGCGGCGGCACCACGAGGGGTATGGCCAGAATGTTTTCGATAATGTCCGTTATCCCGTTTTTTATGCCGCTGCTAGGCGGCTATATGGCACG
>JBLHKV010000228.1:0-6286 GCA_047618115.1 Halieaceae bacterium
GGGTGAGGAATTTTGCGCGCTCCTACCTGAAACTGATTTACAAAGTGGCATCGGCGCCGGAGAGCGCCTACGCATGGCTATTCACGAAGTAGAGATATGTGATGGCAGCGGCCAGCCAGTTCCAGGCATTTCCATATCGGCCGGACTCGCCGAGCGGCGAACTGGTGAGAATGCTGAGGACATGTTGCAACGCGCCGATCAGGCGCTATATATGGCCAAGGCACAGGGTCGCGACCGTGTGGTGACTAGCGACTGATTTTATTTTCACTATTTATTCAACACACTTGAGCTCAGTCGAGAAAAAAGGGGACAGACTTATTTTTTGGGGCGACCTCGTCCACGTGTCTCAATTCTTAGCCCTGTTCTACGCTCGATCTCTTCTACAAAGACCGCAGAGCCAGTAAGCTGGTTTCTTGCTATTGCTGTTTGAATCATGGCCGTCGAAGAATCGTCCCTACTGCAGACAAATGCCTTGTATCGCGTTTGCCTTCTGATTTTGATTGGCGATAGACTCAAATATGCAGGGTCATCATCAAGCCAAGGCACAAGAGCTTTTCCAATTCTGGCTGCGTAGCTTGACCACACGTAATCTTCAGGGTCTTCGACCATCTTTGCCTTAACTGGGTTCAGTTCAATGTAACGACAGCAATGCAACAGATAATTGTCTCGATCTATTGGGCTAATCTTGAATCTACCTTCCCAGAGCGAACCACTGCGTTTTTCTAGGCGATTTACCCAGCGAGTTTGTTTGCCAGCAAGGCGCTTCATCAATTCACTTACCGTTGATGTTTCATCTCTCGGCTCGACAATCAGATGAATATGATTAGTCATCAGACAATAGCTATAGACCTTTAGTCCTAAGTTTTGTTTCCACTCCGTAAGATTGTCCAAATAGTATTGATAGTCGCAATTTTCTACGAAAACGGCTTTTCGATCATGGCCGCGCTGGACGATATGATGAGGCGTATTGGGAATTATGAATCTTGCCGTTCTTGACATTAGCACTGCCTATGAGAGAGATATATATAAGAGCTTCTCTCTATATATAGGTGATGATGTGTATAGTGGGAAATATTACTGGAAAATAAATCTGTCCCCTTTTCTTTCTCTTGATACTTTATGCTTAGTCCTCGCGCATATTTTGAACCAAACTTATTGCACCACAATCGAATAGCTTCGTAGCTAACCACAATGCCGCGTTCCGCTATCAAGCCTTCTATAATCTCGATGACTGAGATTGAATCGAGGGTATAGCCATACTGCGTATCGAATGATTTTAGGCGGAAATCAATGGAATTTATACATTTCTGGTTGATTCATGCTCTGAATTTTTAGGGATCACGGATCAACTTGTCAGCACTCTTCGAACGAGTCTAATTGCTAATAAACCCCAACTACGGCAGACTAAATTGAACTCCGCTTGCCGAGACGGTCTGCCCTGCAGGCGTGGAGCAAACCTCTATAAAGGATTATTGTATGTCCACACTTCCAGAGTTTACCGGCAAAGTCTACCTGCGTGACGACGGCGATAGCCACGAGTACGAGATACACGCCTACCAATACGCCACGACTTCAGAACCCGAAGGCACAATGTCACCGGCCGCAATCGTCTATGTCGCCGACGACAACGACATCAAGCTGGCGATTCAATATGCGAGAGAGAATAATCTTGGCGTTGCCGTGCGATCCGGCGGGCACCAATACATTGGTGCGTCTTCGACTAGCGGCAACAACATTCAGATCGATCTGAGTGGACGCGAGGCAGCAGATCGCACCACCTACCCCTATAAGCAATCGTCCATCGATAAAGAGGAAGGCTCCGTGACGCTAGGGGCGGCCCTAGACGTCGATGACGTATGCGACATCACAAGCGGCGATAATGGAGAGGATGGGGTTTTCTTCCCGCACGGTGAGTGCTGCGGCGTGCACATAGGTGGTCATTCGCAAACAGGGGGGTGGTCAGTCATCACTCGCGCATTTGGTGTCATGATTGACCATATGATTCGCTTCGAAATCATTCTGGCCGATGGGACGAAGCGCACCGTGAAGCGCGATAGCGAGGATCCGATCGACAAGGACCTATGGTTCGCCGTGCTAGGCGGCAGCCCAGGCAACTTAGGCGTACTGACCAGCATCACCGTCAAATACCTCGAGGATAAGGACTATCCGAAATCTCGCGGTTTCAAGATGGCTTGGCTTTATAAAGGGGAGACCCTCCAGCAGCTGCTGAAGATCATCAACAAGATGAACGATGACCCCAACAGCGACCCGGACTTCGGCATGTCTGTCATGGCTCTCGGATGGGAGCACACTACGGAGATTCCGAGTCTGCTGCCGAAAACCTTCGACGAGCACATGATGAAGCATCACTCGAACCTCGTAGGTAAAGACAAAATGCACTGGGTCGTTCCGATCATCACCGTGATCGGGGCATGGACAAACAGCAAAGGTCCTGATCAGGATGACTCTCATGTCCAGGAGGTATTCGCAAAGTTCATGGCAGTTCCTGGGGTGGCTGACAAGGATCTCCTGAACACGCTATTCCCTGCGGAAGCTTTAATGGATGGTACCGAGACGAGACCATTATCCAAGATTTTAAAAGCGCTCACCTTCGAGAATCCGCGCGAATTCAACCTCTCGGCCAAGAAGCTCCTGTGGTTTGGAAAAAACACCCAGTCGATGTCACAGAAGAACGAGCTTGGAATTACTTTCGCGGAATGGGTGGTCAAAAAAGTAGACATTTTGGAGAAACGCGGCTTGTGGGATTTCATCAAAAAACAACGCAAGTACCGTGGTATGCAGGCCGCGTTACAGGTTGGTGTGCTCGGCGGGCCTGGGCTTGCCAACCCACTTATACCTGGGACCGCTAAACCAGCTATACCTGGGCCCGATAACCCGCCTATAGAGACTGCCATGGGTCAACGCGACGGCAACTACTGGTTTGCGTTCGACATCTTCTATGATCCCGAAATTAAAGACTCTCGCGAGAAGGCGACGGAGCTCACGAACGCCATCGCAAATGACGTTCGGAGCAACAAACTCAACTTGTGGGAGGACAACAAGGAGCGCCGACTGATTCTGGGTCCGATGCTCGTCAACAATGAGAAACCGATCCTCGATGAGCAGTGGGCTTACTACTACGATAATAGTGCAGTCTATGAGCGCCTGCTAAAGATCAAACAGAAGATGGATCCCGATCACATCTTCACGGCCAATCTATTCTGCGTGGGTGCGACGAGCTGCTCGCGCTTCACAGCGACTCTCGCTAGCGATGGTTCATGACCCAGATTAGCAACGAGATAACGACGCAGCGTTCCATAAATTGAGGCTCGAGAAGTTAAAAGATAGCGTTGAGCTACTTCGGATCTAGGATTTATTAGAATAATCGCCTTTTTCCCACAGCACATTTGTCTCTGCGCCTCGGGAAGAGATAGCGGCCATATAGATGTTGTTTGGCTGATATGATTTCGATTCATACTGCTGATTAGTCAGCGCGTTATTTTATTGCGCCGCCTCTGGATTCCAATTCTGGATCAGCGTGATTGGATTAGTCGCGCCTTCACCCACCACGGCGTTAATAAGGAAGCGGCCGTCGGGTGCCACATCGTACTGTCGGCCCAAGCCACTATCCGTCCCTCCACCATAGATGCCCGAGGAAAACACCAGCTCGGGCGCGCTCACACCAACCGTGTCACCGTTAGCCATAAAGGATGCCGCCAGCAGGTCGCCCGCCGGGTCGAGGTAGTACAACTCTTGACCATCGGGGCTCCAGACAGCAAATGTGCCACCAGCCGTAGATACCTGCCACAGACCACCTTCGCGTTCTGTTGCGCTAGCATCGGGGCCAACAAACTCACGAATATAAACCTCATTCCTGCCTGACTCATTCGAGTGGTATGCCACCCAGCGGCCATCCGGCGAGAAGGTTCCCCAGCGTTCATCGAAAGGGGTTTGCAGGACTATGAACGGCACCGGCTCTCCTGTCATAGGCACCGCCCAGAAGTCGGTACTCGTCTCCTGGCTGGAGATCATATACATCAGGAAACGGCCATCGGCAGACCAACTACTGGGATACAGGGGCAGATCGGAGCCAACAATCAAAGACTCTAAGCCCGTGCCGCGGCTAGACTTCAGGTAAAGGTCTCCCCCACCAGTACGGGTCGAGTTGAAAACGATCTGACTGCCATCGGGCGACCACAGCGCGAATACGTCTAACGCCTCATCAAAGGTGAATCGGCTGGTGCGCACGTCATCCATCAACCAGACATCTATATTGCCTTGCACCGAACGGTACACCGCGACGCGACTGTCGCTCGGTGAATGTCGGGGAGCATACATCGTGACATCCGGCTCACCCAGAGTGCCCGACACCTCGCCACTGCGGTCGATCCAGGTCAGCTGATGTGCACTAACCAAACCCCTGCGGTAGGCGATCAGTCCGGTGGTAGACACTGACAGGGCGCTCGTATTTTGAGCTCTATTGTTTGCAACTCCTTCTGCGAGGGTAAGCGGCTCACCAATCAGTGCCGATTGCTCCAAATCCAGCTTCTGGGCGGTGAGTGTGCCTGCTCCCACCCATAGCAGCCAGCCGTCTGGATGAAAAACTCCAGCACTATCAGCCGGCGTCAATCTGACCGAGGCTGTGCCATCGAGATGACCCAGATAGATACCCGCCGTGTCCGGCGAACCCTGGGCGTAGAATAAAAATCGGCGGCCATCAGGAAGAAAAAAAGGAGACCGATGATTTATCTGACCGGATTCCAGCGTTGTCGCCGCCGTCGCCTCGCCGCCGCTGGCGGACATACTCACTAGGGGCCCGCTAGGATTCGCTGAAAACAACAGGGTATTATCTGCCCCCCAACTCCCGCCGCGAGGGAAGTCTATTGGCGCCAGGGTTTGCGGATCTCCTCCGCCAAGATCAAGCCGTTTCAGCGCGTTGTCTGTGAGGAAGCCAATGGTGCGACCATCTGGAGACCAGAATGGAGTTGAAGCCCCTTCAGTGCCATCCAGCAGCTGGGCAGTGGAGCGGTTAAGGGGGCGCAACCACAGATGCGATTCCCCTCTCTCCCCGGACGCCACAAATACTATCTGGCGACCATCGGGAGAGAGAGAAAAATAGGCGGTTGAAGCAGCGGCCTGCGTAACAATATCGACGCGGGTTTCGAGCATGGCCTCTTCACCCATGCCACTGGTATTTTCTGACAACAATTGGTTAACGGTTGACCGTTGAGCGATTTGGAACCCGACGACTAGAAGCACAAGTGCAAATATGGCGTAGATCAGCTTTTGGTCACCGGGAGGTGCTGCTACGTGGGATGCTTGGTTTGGGCTATCAGCTAGAATTCCGTCGGGAGTTACTTCGTAGGCCCAAGACAAAACAACAGCTACAGGAAAACCAAGAATGAAGAGGAAAATGATCGTCTGACCTACCCAGTCTGGCGCACCAAACGTAGGCAGTACTACATCAGTCACTTGAATAAGCAGCCAAGCCACCACGGCATACACCATTGCCACGCGAAAGACCTTGCGCCTCTTCAATTCCTCAAACAGCTTACCCATCGCTGATCCTGCTTTTTATTTATTATTCACAAGAGTTTAGCATAGCCGCTCCCATGGGCTAAACGTTAGCTTTTCGGAGGCCCTTTATCTGCAATTATTTAGCATACGAACGGCAACTTTGGGTCGTAAGCAGAAATTGGAAGTGTGCTTACGGTTATAACCAAAAATATGCCAAATTTTCACTACGAATAAAGCGGGTGCTGAACACATTTTAAACCGCTCACTTTCAACCATTAGCGGACATCACTGAGGATCAGGCGACGCCAATTGCATGAGTTCTTTAAATCGATTTGCCACAACTGTTAATTTCCCGGCGTCCTTTGCTTCGATCCATGGCTGTTCTCTCTACTCGTTTTTTGTATCTGCTGTAGTCGACCACCAGATACATGCGAGTAACAACAGCTGTAATACCAAGCGAAGGGTGAGTGCTAACTCGGATATGTCTGGGAAAAGCTCCGGATTCAGCGACATATAGATATTTGCCGGCGACACAGCGAGAGTTAGAACGAATAAGCCAACGCCGGCCCTGCGTCTGGTGCGCTGAAACAACAACCCCAGAGCACCGAGTATTTCAAACACTCCGCTAATAGCAACTGCCGCTTCATGGTAGGGCAAAGAGGGCGGCATGATTGCCAGGAAAAATTCCGGCGAGATGAAATGCATCACACCTCCGCCCATAAACCATAAAAAGACGAATGCCATACCGACTATTTTTAGTTTGTTCATT
>JBLHKV010000229.1:0-6260 GCA_047618115.1 Halieaceae bacterium
GTCTTTCCCACGTATGGTGGGACAGATACCCATTTATTACGCCAAAAAGAATACAGGCCGTCCACCTGAACACCACACCATTACCCACATCGACGAGATAGATGGTAAAGCCGCACAGACATCCTTAGGCATGTCGGCATTTCACCTGGACGCGGGGTTTACACCGCTGTTCCCTTTCGGCTATGGCCTCTCATACAGCCACTTTGAATACGAGGACATCGCCACCTCGAGCGACCAAATTGCCCTCGATGAGTGCATCGAAATCAGTGCCACGGTCCGCAATGTCGGCGCCGTCGAGGCCATAGAGGTTGTTCAGCTGTACGTTCGAGATTTGGTCGGCAGCGTCACTCGACCCATTAGAGAGCTCAAAGGTTTTCGGCGCGTTCGACTGCAGCCGGGACAGAGTGAGCGAGTCTGCTTTTCGCTTGATAAGAACGACCTCGCATTTTACAACCGGCAGATGGAGCTGGCGACCGAGGCGGGACAATTTCACGCCTGGATTGGCGGCAACTCCGATGCTCAGCTCTGGACAGAGTTCGAACTGGTGGAGCGGTGATCACCAACGCCGGGCAATGACATGAGTAAAGCGGACGCGTTTACCGCGAAGATTGCTTTTATCGTTGCCCTCGGCGGATTCCTTATGGGCTTTGACGCCTCAGTCATCTCCGGCGTCGTCAAATTTATCGAGATTGAATTTAGCCTGACCAAAATCCAGGTGGGATGGTCGGTGGCCTCCCTTGCCCTGACAGCGAGTTTGGCGATGATGGTGGCCGGACCCTTAAGCGATCGAATGGGTCGCAAGCCCGTACTCAAAATTGCAGCGTTACTGTTTACCGTTTCAGCCATCGGCTCGGCGCTGGCGACCTCCTTCACCACTTTGATTATCGCCCGCATGGTTGGCGGGCTTGGCGTAGGCGCGGCCCTGATCCTAGCCCCCATGTATATCGCCGAAATTGCTCAACCCGCGTCTCGCGGACGCATGGTGTCGATCAATCAACTCAATATCGTCATCGGTATTTCCATCGCCTTTTTCACCAACTTCCTGATCCTCAAGTTGGGACAGTCCGACGCAGCATGGACTAGCACACTTCGCTTTGAGGAGTGGAACTGGCGTTGGATGTTGGGGCTGGAGACGCTGCCCGCTATTCTTTACCTGGCAACCCTGAGCCTGGTGCCAGAAAGCCCTCGCTGGCTAATCATGAAGGGGCGTGACGCAGAAGCGTTGGCCATCATGAGCAATGCCAGTAACGCAGAACTGGCGGCGAGCCAAATGGCCGAGATCAAGCAAAGCATGGCGGCGGAACAAGGCGGGGGCAAGCTGGACATTGGCGAGTTGTTTTCAAAGCCGCTGCGACTGGTGTTGTTTATCGGTTTATCTGTGGCGGTACTCCAGCAAATTACCGGGATCAACTCAGTGTTTTTCTACGCGCCGATGATATTCGAACAGTCGGGAATTGGTACGGATGCAGCCTTTATGCAAGCCATCCTGGTGGGCCTGACCAACCTGGGTTTCACCCTGCTGGCCATGTACCTGATCGATAAGGTTGGCCGTAAACCACTGTTGGTGGTTGGGGTTTCCGGCATCGTCTTGTGCATGCTCCTGCTTGCGTACTGCTTTGATTCGGCCACTTACCAATTGACTGCGACTACTATCGCAGATCTGCCAGCAGTGATTGACCGCAGCGATTTGTCGACACTAAAGGGCGTGGTGTTTGACTCTGACCTTTCCTACAAAGCCGCCTTGGCAGACGCACTGGGCCCAGCTGTGGTTGTTGAATACGAGTCCATGCTTATCACCGCTGCTGCTAACTTGAGCTCTGGACTTATCCTGTTCGGAATACTCGGTTTTGTGGCGAGCTTTGCCATTTCCATCGGCCCGGTCATGTGGGTGCTGTTTTCTGAGATTTTCCCCAACCGTATTCGCGGTCTGGCCATTTCTTTTGTCGGTTTGGTTAACTCAGGCGTCAGCTTCCTCGTGCAGCTGATCTTTCCGTGGGAGCTGGCCAACCTTGGCTCCGCGTTAACATTCTTTATTTACGGACTATTTGCCGTCGTGGGACTTATCATCATCGTACGCTTGCTCCCCGAAACAAAGGGCAAATCGCTAGAGGAGCTGGAAAAAATACTGGTCGCCGAATGAGAAACTCTGCACAACTAATGTCTACAACACTTCTTGCACTGGCTCTGACCACGCCGAACCTGGCTTGCGTCGCAGAGCAAAACACATGGCATCCCGTAAAGGTTGAGATCGTCAAGCAGGAGACAGGCTACCAATTTTTGCGCGGTGGCAAACCTTACCGCATCCGCGGAGCGGGTATCAATCATACCGACCTCGAAACCTTCGCTGCGAATGGCGGCAACTCTTTCAGAACCTGGGCTGTGGATGACGGCGCGTTGCCCGCCCAGGAATTACTGGATAGAGCCCAAGCCCTTGGATTGACTGTCTCGCTTGGTCTTGAATTTGCCTCTGAGCGCCACGGTTACGACTACGACGACAGCTCGTTTGTCGCGAAGCAATTTGAGGAAACGCGGCAGCGAGTGCTCAAATATCGGGACCACCCGGCTCTGCTAAGCTGGTTTATCGGCAACGAACTTAACTTCGATTTCAATAACGCAAAAGTTTATACAGCGGTCAACGATGTTTCAAAAATGATCCACGAGTTGGATCCAAACCACCCTACCACCACAACGCTATCCCAGTTCAACAAGGAACTGGTAGACACTGTTCAGAAACACGCTCCGGATCTGGATTTTCTGAGTTTTCAGCTCTATGGCGACCTGATCAATATGCCCAAATATATCGAAGAGACCAAATTCACCGACCCCTACTTCGTCACCGAATGGGGGGCGATTGGTCATTGGGAGGTGGCCAACACCACGTGGGGAGCGCCCGTAGAACAAACCAGCACGGAGAAAGCCGCCAGCTACGCCAATAGCTACCGCAAGGTGTTAGAACCGTTCCCCGAACAGGCCCTGGGCAACTATGTATTCCTGTGGGGACAAAAGCAGGAGCGCACGGCAACATGGTATGGCATGTTCCTGGATAGTGGAGAGGCCACCGAAACCGTAGACGTGATGTACCAGATTTGGAATGGCCACTGGCCCGAGAACCGAACACCGCAGATCAGTCGCCTGAAACTTAATGGGCGGTTTGGTAAAGATAGCGTAATCGTAGAATCAGGCAAAACGTACGACGCAGCGGTCAATATTACCGAACTCGACGATGACCCCGTGACCTATCGCTGGGAAGTTCTCCGCGAGAGCTCCGCCACCGAAGTCGGAGGCGACGTGGAATACGTACCCGAGCAATTGGAAAACCTCATCGCGAATTCGAACCGCGCAGAAATCGAGATGAAGGCTCCACCAGAGCAGGGCGCGTACCGGCTGTTCGTCTATGCCTACGATGGTAAGGGCCACGCCGCCCACGCCAATATTCCATTCTTTGTGCAGTAGTTGTAAGAAAGTAAAAGTGTACTTTATAGTTGCACTATTTTGGTGCAACATGGCGGCGCTAAATTGGTCGAAACTGGAAAAACAAGGTAGATGTAATGGACGATAGGCAAGTAAACGCCCAGAGGAACGAGACAAGACTCGATACGCTTCTGGCCACCATGTCTCTGCAGCAAAAGGTTGGGCAAATGGTCCAAACCGAGCGCATGGCGATCACACCGGAAGAAGTAAAAGAATTTCACATCGGCTCCGTGTTGAGCGGCGGTGGATCCTGCCCTGGCGAGAACACACCCCAAGACTGGATCGATATGAACGACGCCTACTGGGCGGCGTCGATGGAAGCCGACGAAACGCACCTGGCTATTCCGATCATCTACGGCATCGACGCGGTGCACGGACATAACAACGTGTTCGGTGCGACCATCTTTCCACACAACATTGGCCTCGGTGCAACCCGCGACCCAGCGCTACTGGAAAGGGTAGCGCAGGCAACGGCTAGAGAAATACTCGCCACCGGTGTCGACTGGACCTTTGCACCCGTGCTGGCCGTGGCCCGCGACCTTCGATGGGGACGAACCTACGAGAGCTACTCCGAAAGCCCCGAGCTGGTAGCCGGCTATGCCGCAAGTTTCGTCCGCGGCTTGCAATCAGACCTGGGCGACGACGGCGTCGTTGCCTGTGTTAAACACTGGGTTGGCGACGGCGGAACCACCGATGGCATGGACCAGGGTAATACCAAATTGAGCCTGGCGGAGCTGAAACGCCTGCACATGACCCCTTACTATCCTGCGCTCGATGAAGGCGCGCTGACCGTCATGTCTTCGCTGAGCAGCTGGAACACCGAAAAGTGTCACGGCCAGCATCAATTGCTGACCGATGTGCTCAAGGGTGAGCTTGGCTTCGAGGGGTACGTTATTTCCGACTGGGACGGTATCGACTACCTCGCCGACCACTATTTCGACGCTATCGCCCTGGGTGTCAACGCCGGTATTGATATGTTTATGGTTACTGAAAACTGGAAACCCTTTATCGATCACCTGTTGTTTCATGTTAAGCAGGGCTCTGTGCCCATGGCACGCATAGATGACGCTGTCCGGCGCATACTGCGAGTCAAACTTACCTTTGGCTTGTTCGACAAACCACGCCCTGCGGAGCGACCGTGGTCCGGCCACGACAGCTTTGGTGGCACTGAACACCGTGAAATTGCCCGCGAGGCGGTACGCAAATCCCAGGTGTTGCTAAAAAATAGTGATGACATGTTGCCCCTGGCAAAAGACAGTAGAATTCTCGTAGCCGGCAAAAATGCCGACAACCGTGGTAACCAGTGCGGCGGTTTTACCATTGCATGGCAGGGCATCTCCGGAAACGACTTCATTATCGGTGGTACGTCAATTTGGGAAGGCATTGAGAAAGTCGCACCCAGTGCAGTGCTCAGCGCCGCAGAATTCGGTGAAGATGCAGACGCTGCCAAACACGACCTGGCTATTGTAGTTATTGGTGAAACACCCTACGCCGAGGGCCTGGGCGACATTCGCGGCGGCGACAATGTGGCGATCGAGCCGGGTTCCGCGCTTAATGGCATGTTCAGTATGATGGAGCCCTATGGCAACTCTCTGGACCTGGCCACGCTACATCCGGAAGATTTGCAGACTATGCAAAATATCGCTGCTGCCGGCATTCCGATGCTGGCCATTTACGTCGGGGGAAGACCTTTGGTGATCAACCGGGAGCTGGAGCTGGCGACGGCCTTCGTTTCTGCGTGGCTACCCGGCTCCGAGGGCCAGGGTATCGCCGATGTCATCTTCGGCGATCACCCGTTTTGCGGTAAGCTATCCTTTAGCTGGCCACAAATCGCAGATAGCAGCTGCAACGTCGGCGATAAAGATTACAATCCTTTGTTTGAACTCGGTTACGGCCTGAGCTGTTAGTTAAACAGCTCCGCGTCTGACCTCGAGTTGCTGGCGCACTTCGTGGGCTTTTTCCTCGGTAATTGGATAGGTGGCAATAGCCCAAATCGCGATCGCCGACGTAGCTACCGGGATAGCGACATCAAAAACACGCATCCAGAAAATAGTGTCTGCGGCTTGAGCACCACCGAGTGCAACGTCAAAGCCCGTTGCATTGAGCAGGAAGCCACTGGCGGCTAATGCAGCTGCCATACCCAGCTTAACCACCCACCAGTATATTGAGCCGAACATACCTTCTCTACGCTCATTAGTATTGAGTTCATCCATATCACAGACGTCGGCGACCATGGATCCCATTAGCGTGAACAGGCCACCCAAACCAAAGGCGATAAGTGGCGCGGGCAGCAGCAATAATAACGGATACTCAGGGTTGTAGCACACCCACTTCAGTGCGTAACCCAGCATCGATACGCCGATAGCCACGAAAAAGGCCCGTCGCTTACCAACCTTTGTAGACAGCCAGGTGATAAAGAAAATCACACAAAATGTAGAGACTGCGGACAGGGTTCCAGACCAGCCGGCATACTCAGAGCCCAGGCCCTGATCACCGCCAAATACGTAGTAGATGATGACGTAAAACTGGAAGGATGCCACCAGCATAAAGCCGTTGAATACCAGAAAGGTAGCAGCGCAGAGCTTTAAAAATGGGGAGAATTTCAGGGTCCTTGCAAAGCCGCTAAAAAAATCTTTGATATTGGCCATGGCCCGAGAGCCCGTACTTTCCACTACCTTTACAGGCTCAGAGGAGCCCGCTGCGGAATTGGCAACAAAGCGCTCCCGCAAAAAGATGGCCGGTAATACGCCGATACAAATCGTGACAATGCCGACCCCAACGGCCAACCC
>JBLHKV010000230.1:0-6243 GCA_047618115.1 Halieaceae bacterium
GGGATACCGGCGTTGTCATCAATAGCGTCCCTTTACACGACGTAGTTTCGATGGACTACGACATACACTACGCGGCTATGGACCCCTTCGTGGATTTACCTCCGGGTAAGGTGTTCACTGTTGACGAATTCATGCCACTGGATTTGTTCTATGAGTCTGATTTCTATCAGCAATATCTGAAAGAGACGAAAATCGTACATATATTGGGCGCCGATATGTATGACGAATTGGGGAACAGCGCCACGCTGCGATTTGCCCGCACCGAAGGGAGCGACAATTTTGGCAACGGGGAACGCCATCTGTGTGAACAGATACTGCCCCATTTGCAGCAAGCCATTAGACTTCACGCGCGAATTATGCGCATCGAGAGTGAGGCTGATTTGTTTGCCGATGCTGTCGATCAGCTAGCCATGGGTACGATCATATTAGATGAGGGTGGGGCCGTTCGGCGTACCAATAAGGCAGCGGATAGATTATTGGATACTGGGAAGCTGGTGAAAATTGAGGGAGGCTCGCTGCGCCTGCCGACCCCAAGTCAAACCAGAGAGTTCAAAGGTTTGCTGGCTGAAGTGATGGCGGCCCACAGCCGGGCCGAGCCCGGTTTTGTCAAAGTTTTCAGAGTGCGAACTCTCGATGGAAGCCCGGATGCCGGTATCTTGCTGCGGCCGCTGCCGCTGGTTGCGGCCTCAGATGGTAGCCGTAACCCCTCGGTTGCCATATTTATCAGCGATCCCGATCGACCCCGCGCGGCACAAAAGCATGTGCTGATAGAATTGTTTGGATTGACGCCGGCGGAAGCTACGCTGGCACTGAAATTGGCGAGTGGAGCGACGCTCGAAGAGGCGGCGGAGCAGTCTGGTGTTACGCGAAACACAGCAAAGTCGCATTTGAGCGCCGTCTTTTCCAAGACCGGGACAACTCGGCAGGTAAATCTTGTACAGTTGATACTGGAAAGCGTGGCAACCCTCGGGGAGAGGCAGTCATGACGACCCAATTAATAACCGTTAAATACACAGTAGAGGAGAGATAGGACAGATGGCCGAGAATCGGGATACGGAACTTGAAGCGGCGGTTTTTCGTCGTTTACTAGAGCACCTGGACAGTCGCAAGGATGTACAAAACATAGAGCTTATGAATCTGGCCGGATTTTGTCGCAATTGCCTGTCAAAGTGGTATGCGGCTGCAGCGGCCGAACGCGGCGAGGTTGTCGAGCTGGATGATGCTCGCGAACGAGTATACGGCATGCCCTATTCGCAGTGGAAGGCTCAGCATCAAGCCAGCGCTACTGCCGAGCAGCTGGAAAAATTTAATAATAGCTAGAGCGGGCCGTATGGAAGGAAACGATTTGAACTGTGCTCCCTGATCCACAGCAAGGTTTCCCTGGAAATGTTATCGCCACGCTTTTTTAAGAGCTTGGCGAACACGATAACCGGCGACCTGTATCCGGCATCCCACCCGGGTAAGTCTTCGGCAACAGTATAAAATCTCAATAAATGCCATAGCTGTTCGCTATCGAATGACTCCACAGCGTGCAGCCATTCGATAGGTTCTCTTTGCATCAAGGGTGCATAGCGTTGTACTTTTTCAGAGTCTACGCAGTTATTGAGCTCTGCGAGTTGCTCCGACCGGGACAACTCTATACATTCGAGTAACCAGGCCGTAGGGATGATAGACGCTTCGTCCACAGGTACAACAGTTGGGTCCCAGCTACCTACTGACATTTAAATCGATTCCTAGTGTATTAATAGACGGGGCATTATAGGGAGAAACTTCGCTACCTACTACCGGGGTACTCAATGGAGGTAATGGTGTAGTGCTGGCCTCCATTGGGCGTGGGAACTGTTACCTCGTCCTCCAAGCGCTTGCCCATCAGTGCTTTTGCGGCGGGAGAGTCCATGCTGAGTTTACCCTGAGCTAAATCAAATTCATCCGGGCCGACAATTCGCCAACGAAATACCCGTCCCTCATTGTCTTCTACTTCGACGCATGCCCCAAAATAGACCTTGTCTTGCGCCGAGGGTTGTTCGTGTACTACGGTGAGTTCTTCAAGACGCTTACCTAGAAATCGTACTCGACTGTCGATCTCTCGTAGCCGGCGTTTGCCGTAAATGTAATCTCCATTCTCGGATCGGTCGCCATTTTTTGCGGCCTCGTGAACTGTGGCTGTAACCTGAGGCCTTTCTACTTTCCACAGCTGATGCAATTCCTCGCGCAAGGAGCGCTCCCCCTCGGGGGTTATATAAGCAGAACCCCGGGCTCGGGGTGGACGGTAGCGTCCCATGATGGTCTTTCCAGCGGCTTTGGCAGTTGCTATGGTACTGCAGATGATCGTCAAATTGATTGGCCAGCCATGATAAATCCAAAAAGTCTAAATCTCCGCTTAGTTGCTACCGCTGTCCTGTTGCTGTGTAGCGGTCTACACTTGCCGCTTTCCGCCTGCGTCGAGCTCAGCGGTGTCCCGCAGGAGGGCGCATTGCTGTGGGGCCAGGTAGCTCCAGGGACAGAGGTCATACTGGACGGCGTTTCACTGCCTGTGGCTCCCAGCGGTGTGTTTGTCTTTGGCTTCCATCGCGATGCAAAGGCGCTATCTACATTACAAGTTATAGGAAGTAAGTCCTGTGTACTGGAGCTGGATGTGGCTGGGCGAGAATATAATATACAAAAAGTTGAGGGCGTTCCGCAGCGCACCGTTACTCCAGACCCAGTTCATGCTGCGCGAATCAAGGCAGAGCGAGAGCTGGTTTATGCTGCTAAAGCCAATAGCCACGAGCAGCCGCTCTTTACCGGGGGCTTTATCTGGCCTTTACAGGGCCCTATCACCGGGGTGTATGGAAGCCAGCGAGTCTACAATGGCGTACCTAAGTCACCCCACTATGGTGTCGATGTGGCCGCTCCCACGGGTACCGTCGTTCGGGCACCGGCAGCCGGAAAGGTCGTTCTTACCCACGACGACATGTTCTTTTCAGGGGGAACCCTCATTATTGATCATGGGATGCGGGTAAGTTCCAGCTTTTTGCACCTGAGTAAAATACTGGTACAGAACGGTGACTGGGTGAGCCCAGGTGATCCGATTGCAGAGGTCGGTGCGACGGGACGGGTGACTGGTCCACACCTGGATTGGCGCATGAACTGGCGAAACAGCCGTGTCGATCCACAATTGCTGGTTGCACCCATGTCGCCATGAACGGAAAACACATATAATAGCCGGCTGACAAAAGCCTGTGTGGAAAGCGGAATGATAGATAAGAAACTACTCGGTATTCTGGTGTGCCCTGTCAGCAAGGCACCATTGGAGTACAACGAGGACAATCAGGAATTGGTGTGCAAGGCCAGCGGGCTGGCATATCCAGTGCGCGACGATATCCCTGTGATGCTGGAGAGCGAAGCCAGACAGCTCACCGCTGACGAAAAGCTGGCCTAGGAACATACGGTGTCGAAAACTATCTTCAGCATGATAATGGACGGTGATATTCCTTCTGAACTACTCTATGAAGATGAACTATGCGTCGTTATTCGCGACATTAATCCCCAAGCCCCGATCCATCTACTGGTAATTCCGCGTAAGCCAATAGCGACACTGGCCGACGCGCAGCGAGAGGACCAGGCGCTGCTTGGCCACCTGATGCTGGTGGCGAAAACGATGGCCACGGAGCAGGGAATTGGGGATGGGTTTCGATTAATCATCAATAACGGGGAGTCGGTTGGTATGACCGTCTACCATTTGCACCTCCATGTAATGGGTGGTGCCACCTTTGCCGAGGGCGGGATGGCGGGATAGCCCCGACACGTACCGCTGGCGATTTAAAGAGAGAGGATATGAAAAGCGCAGATATTCGCGAGGCTTTCCTGCAGTATTTTGAAAGCAAAGAGCACACCCGAGTAGCCAGCAGTTCGCTGGTGCCAGGCACTGATCCCACGCTGTTGTTTACCAATGCGGGTATGGTGCAGTTCAAGGACACCTTACTGGGCCAGGATCCACGCAGTTACTTACGAGCGGCCAGCAGTCAGCGCTGTGTGCGGGCTGGCGGCAAGCACAACGATCTGGAAAATGTGGGCTATACCGCGCGACACCACACGTTTTTTGAGATGCTGGGGAATTTCAGTTTTGGCGACTATTTCAAGCGCGAGGCTATTCAATATGCCTGGGAATTTCTTACCGTAAATCTAGGTCTTTCCGAGGAAAAGCTTTGGGTTACCGTTCATGTCTCTGACGACGAAGCAGCAGATATCTGGTTAAAGGAGGTTGGCGTAAGCCCGGAACGGTTTTCTCGGCTCGATGAAGATAATTTCTGGCAAATGGGCGATACCGGACCTTGTGGGCCCAGCTCGGAAATTTTTTACGATCATGGAGAACACGTTCCCGGTGGACCACCTGGTAGTGAGAACGACGATCTCGATCGCTATATTGAGATCTGGAATCTCGTTTTTATGCAATTCAATAAAGATGAATCCGGGAATATGAATGCATTGCCAAACCCGTCGATAGACACAGGTATGGGCTTGGAGCGGATCGCCGCCGTTATGCAGGGAGTGCATACCAACTACGAAATAGATCTCTTCCAGAATTTACTGAACGCGGCTGCGGCGGTACTCGGGCAGGAGGATGTAAAGTCTGCCTCTTTGAACGTGATCGTGGACCACATTCGTTCTTGCGCATTCCTGATTGTCGATGGCGTTTTACCTGGTAATGAAGGGCGTGGGTACGTGTTGCGCCGAATAATTCGACGCGCTATACGACACGGTAATAAACTCGGCGCCGAGCAGACGTTTTTTTACCAGCTGGTCGATGCCTTGTGTAAGGAAATGGGCGGCGCTTATCCGGAATTGATAAAACTACAGACAACCATCGAAAAGGTCCTGCTGTCTGAGGAGGAACAATTTGCCCGTACTCTGGATAAGGGGCTGGACATTTTAAACACCGCGCTGGCCGATCTCGACGGCACGGAAATTCCGGGCGACGTTGTGTTTAAGCTCTATGACACTTATGGTTTTCCCACCGATCTAACCAACGACATCGCTCGCGAACGAAATTTGACACTGGATATAGATGGCTACGAAGAGGCTATGTCTACGCAGCGCAAACGATCCCAGCAGGCGGGTGATTTTAAAGCAGTGCACCTCGCTTCGGTAGATGTCGATGGTGCTACTGACTTTCAGGGTTATAGCGAACTGGCGGGCGAGGCCAGAGTTGTGGCGATTTACTGTGACGGTAAACCTGTGGAGTCGCTGGGCGACGGTGTAGATGCAGCGATCATACTTGATCGCACGCCGTTTTACGGTGAGTCAGGTGGGCAAGTCGGCGACACGGGCTATTTGCAATCGAACATCAGCAAGTTTGAGGTGACCCATACCACCAAGACAGGGGGCCATCACCTCCATCACGGTCGCGTGCTCGAGGGTGCTATCGCCGTTGATGATGAGCTCACAACCTCGGTTGATCCAACGGTGCGGCAGGCGACTGCTTTGAATCACTCGGCTACTCACTTGTTACATGCCGCTTTGCGTCAAGTACTGGGCGATCACGTTACGCAAAAGGGCAGCCTGGTTGATTCTGGACGCCTCCGTTTTGATTTTTCTCACACCGAGGCTGTCAGTGCAGAGCAGCTGAAGACCATTGAACAAATCGTCAACACGCAGGTGAGATTAAACAGTGAGGTCCAAACCCGGGTTATGGACATGGATGGAGCAGTTGCTGCAGGTGCGATGGCGCTATTTGGAGAAAAATACGGTGATGAAGTAAGAGTGCTTAACATGGGTGGTGATTTCTCCGTGGAACTCTGTGGTGGAACGCACGTCTCACGCACCGGTGACATCGGCCTGTTGCGTGTTGTCAGCGAGGGTGGAGTTGCTGCGGGTATACGCCGAATAGAGGCGGTGACAGGCGCAGCTGCACTTAATCTAGTTGATCTTTCCGAACAGCGCCTCGCCGCTATTTGCGGGACTATTAAGGCGACTCCGGAAAATGCGTTCGACAAGGTCGTCGCGCTACGCAATGATATTAAAGAACTCGAAAAGCAACTAAGTCAGCTTAAGGACAAAATGGCCAGTAGCACCGGCAGCGATCTGGCAAGCGAGGCCATTGAGGTCAAAGGTATCAAGGTGCTCGCCGTTAATTTGGAAGGGGTAGATCCCAAAAGCCTGCGGAACACTTTGGACCAACTGAAGAACAAACTGAAAAGTGCAGTTATTTTGCTGGCCACTATTGAGAATGAAAAGATCTCCCTGGTTGCTGGCGTGACCGAC
>JBLHKV010000231.1:0-6198 GCA_047618115.1 Halieaceae bacterium
AGTTCGCGAACTGCGCTACCCACTTGATCAACCGCGCACAAACCCAACTTATTGTGCTGCCACACCTCACCAGATTCCGATCGAGGCGACAACTGGCGCCAATCGACTTCAGATTCTGGCTGTGGAAATTCCGCAACCAGTTTATCGACCACGCCAGCCGACACAAAGTCTTTCAGCATAATATGTGGATAAGGCTCCGCGGTGCGATAGTTATCCGCCTCTCTGCTAGCCAGATCGGGAAGGCTTCCAAAGTCCAACAGCAGTGGTGCGGATAAAAAATCGGTTGCGCTAGCATTCATTTTTTCAGGAGATTCTTTTGTCGACAAAAAAGTGGCCAGCGAGCCTTTGACCCGGACGGGCGGCTCGTAAACAGGGGCCCAAGTATAGCCTTATTGCGCCAGGGGTTGAAGGCTCTCGCAAGCCGCAATAAGTTCGGGATGCCAACTATCGGCAATTTCATTGTCATCGATCACTCTGGTGGAAATAATTGGCAGTGCCGCTGCACTCTCCCCGTTCATTATCAATGGCGTCTCGGGGGGAGCGTCATTGAGATGTGGGCTCACATAGTTTTGCTCACTCGATAAATTACCATCGACATAGAGCTTGGCCGTACTTGGCGAGTCAATCTTGTAGAAAATTTGATTAGTCTTGGTCATTTTGGCTGTTAGTACCAGCGAAAAGCAATTATTGGTTTTTGGTAGCTGCACGCTAAATTGATGGTTATCAAAGCGTATTTCGAGCTCACCGCCAGGCACGACAGTTAGATCCAGATACCCCGCCTGCGCCGCTAAGCGCAGCGGTGCTATCGGCGCTATTTTAGGCAGTGCGATACTCATACCCAAAGACCATGAACCAGAAATTGGGGTGCGCCGAAATTCATCTCCCGAGTAGGCTATCCGTCCATCGGACAGCGTCTCGGGCGTCAATTCGACATCGGTCACTCCCCTGCTCCAGATACGAGAGCTGGATGCCATTGCCCCAACTCGCTCAGACTGCTCAGAACCCAGGTTCTCCGGATTGCCAACCAACGCTGGGGAGCTTTTCTGCAAAATTGTAAACGTTGACACCCACAGAGAGTACAACCAATCGCCTCCGGCGGATAACATCGCACTGCTATCCATAGCAGCATCATAGTGGCTGTACCAGAACAATGGCTCGGTGCGCTTATTGTGCAAGAGGTCTATTCCATCTACCTCGGCGGGCGTAGCTAAGTTCAGTGCCGCTGTTATTGTTGGGAAAATATCAAAGATGGCCGCAGTCTCCTCTACCACAACGCCATTGCGCCAACTATTGGGCCAGGACAGGATAAGTGGCGTGCGGGTGCCACCTTCCTGATAGCTTACCTTCCCCCCTGGAAAAGGTAAGTTGCTCGGATACTCTTTGCTCGTACCGCCGTTATCGCTGACCACAACTATCATAGTATTGTCTAGTTGCCCTCGCTCCTTCAGTGTCGAATACAGAAGACCGATGTTGTGGTCCAACTGTGCCTTCAATGCCTGATAGCGCCCGGCTTTAGTATCTGGAAACTGCTTTGCAAAACTGTCACCGGGTTGAATAGGTGCGTGTGGCGCATAGTAGGCCAGATACAAGAACCAGGGTTTAGTTGCCGATTTCACGACGTCCAACGCCCGTTCCGTCAGGATGTCGGTCAGGTGACCGGGGAATTCCCTTGGTGCATCGTGTTCGGTCTCCAACCAGGGATTGCGGTAACGCGGCCAAGCGCGTTTATAGCCTGTATCGTCGTGCGGTCCGGCCAGGTATAGCTGGTTGGTGAAGCCAAACCAGTCATCAAAGCCCTGCCCCTCCGGGCGCGCGCCCCGGTATTTTTCTCCAATATGCCACTTCCCAATCATGTGGGTTTCGTAACCAGCATCGCGCAGCACCTCCGGCAGTGTTACCACTTCGCTGGATATTCCAGCTCGCGTCGGGTGATATCCCAACGACGCCGGATACCGACCAGTCAGCAAGGCTGCTCGACTGGGAGAACAACTACTCTCGGTGTAGTGTCTGGTATATCTCATACCAATTTGTGCAAGTTGATCCAGAATTGGGGTGGGCGAGTCGGACCCGTTATTTATGGCAAGATCGTTGTAACCAAAATCGTCCAGCATAATCAACAGTACATTAGGACGTGGGGTGCCCCCTGTGTGAACGCAGGATGACAACAAGCAAAGCAATAATAGGGTTAGTAATTTCATAGCGACATCATATCAACAAAATGGTCGGGTCACTGCGTCGCTGGTGCCGACCAAATCACCACCGTATAATGATCGAGTACAAATTGTCACGATCAGGTTTTATGAAAGCACTTTTTGACGCCACTGATATTCTTAATGATCCGGATGCGCTGCGAAGCAGGTTTGCGCAGGACGGATATATTTATGTGCGTGGAATCGTACCGCATACTCCACTGAAAGAACTACGAAAAGAGATCGTTGAAATTTGCGAGGACTGTGGCTGGATCAAACAGGGCACAAATCCCATGGATGCAATCACCTGGACGCCGCCGAAACACGAAGGGGAAGAGGAATACTTTGAAGTCTATGACCAAATTCAGCGATTAGAGAGTTTTCACGCCCTGGCACACAGACCGGAACTAAGTGGACTAATGCGCACATTGCTGGATGAATCAGCCTTCCCACACCCTCTTTCCATAGCCCGACTCGTGTTTCCAGACAATGAAGCGTGGAGCACACCTCCCCACCAGGACTATATCAACAATCAGGGCACGACTGAGTTGTATGCAGTATGGATTCCTCTCTCAGACTGTCCACGTGCACTGGGTCCACTGTCGGTCCTCTCGGGCTCGCACAAACTCGGAGTATTACCGGTGGAATACGCATGGGGCCCCGGGCACCGCCAAACAAAACCACCTGCTGAATACGCCAATGGAAGCTGGCTAGGCGGCGATCTCCAGCTAGGTGACGTCATCATCTTCCACAGCATGACCATACATCAGGCACTTCCAAACAAAACGGACCGCCTGCGCCTCTCTGTCGACTACCGCTACCAGGCAGAAAAACAGGCGATGACCGAAAACTGCCTCGTCTCCCATTTCGACCGGCAAAGCTGGGCTGATATTTATCGGGGTTGGAGTAGCACGGATCTACAATACTATTGGAAAAACAAGAACGTTAATTTCGTGCCGTGGGACGCATCCCTGGGCAATCTACCGGAAGAGGCGTTGAAAAAAGCCCTGGCGCTGAAAAGGCTTCATACTCGCCAACGCAGTGAATTGGCCGAGAAATTTGCCGGCGACGCTAAGCAATAGCTACCCCGCTCCGGAAGGCACTCGTACCCGCTGTACGAATTTGCAAAAGCAAGGTATTCGACTAAATAGCCCGCCCTTCCAGATTGCCACTGCAATATCGAACAAAGTACAATGCGCCACGATATAGCTGAGCGTAGTGGGCGTTTAATTAACCAAGAGACAATGGAACAAACAAAAACACTCACGGGCTATCTGCGCGAAAACTGGAACTTGCTAAGCTACCGAGTGTGGGCGGATCTCCGCAATGAAAGCCGACAACTTTACATCGGCTCTTTTTGGTGGATATTAGAGCCTCTGGCTCATATGTCGGTATTATACCTGGTATTTGGCGTGATTCTGCAACGCGGCGGACCGGGTTTTGTCGGGTTTTTACTGGTCGGTTTTGCCTTTTGGCGCTGGATGGACAATGCCATCAAAAAGGCTGCGCAGTCCCTTGTCACCGGCAAGGTAATACTCACCCAATTCAAGTTGCCTCACTGGTTGTTCCCACTGACTGACGTACTGTCTGCCTCAATGCGGTTTCTGGTTGTCTTGTGCCTGCTTATTCTTTTTTCGGTAATTTACAGTGGGCAATTCGGCATAGGTTATCTGGCGCTGCCGCCCCTGCTGATACTGAATCTTCTATTTATTTATGGCCTGGGTTTACTGTTTGCCTGTATTGTTCCGTTCTTTCCCGACAGTAAGAAAATCATCGATAATCTTTTCCAACTGCTATTTTTCGCTTCTGGAATATTCTTCGATTTTCGACAGGTCGGGGAAATAGGCGAGTTGGTACTCCGTTGGAACCCCTTTGCAGCATTCCTCGCCTGTTATCGAGATATTCTACTGGAGGGGAGTTTTCCCTCACCAGATCTCCTCGCTGCACCTGTGATTGCGACGTTTTGCGTATTGATCGCCTGTACTTTGGTCTATCGGCAGCTGCGCCTGAAATTGCCAAAGGCGCTGCTACGATGAAAGGATCAACAAAGCAAAGCGACCCGGTACTCAGCATGAAGGGCGTGCGGCTTTACTATCCGCGTTCAAGGCAAATATTCAGTAAGGATAGGCACTACGCGCTGGATGGCATCAATCTGGACCTGTACCGGGGGCAGACGCTGGGTATTGTCGGGCGCAATGGAGCCGGAAAAAGTTCGCTGCTAAAAATTCTTGCGGGTGTATTAAGTCCGGACGAAGGTCAGGTTATTAAGTGCTCTCCCGACCTGCGGATATCATTGCTCACCTTGCAGCTGGGCTTTCAACCACACCTGAGCGGCAGGGAAAACGCCATTCTGGCGTGCCTCTTGATGGGCATGAGCCGACATGAGGCCGACGAAATTCTGCCTGAAGTGATTGCATTCTCCGGACTCAAAGAGGTTATTGATAACCGCGTATTGAGCTATTCCGCAGGAATGCGTGCCAGGCTCGGATTTTCCGTAGCGTACTTTACCCAGTCCGACGTCATGCTTATTGATGAAATTTTAGGTGTGGGTGACCACGAATTTAAAATCAAATCTCGCGAAGCCATTCTGTCCGCCATTCAATCCAACCGGACGGTGGTACTGGTATCTCATGATGAACAGTCTCTTAAAGATCTCTGCGACTCGTTAATATGGATCGAACACGGTCGCACCGTGATGCAGGGGTCAACCCATGAGGTACTGGAGACCTATCACGACTACGATCACATGGTCAGTGAGATGTCGAAAGATTTCAACATCACGCGCGAGGAATTTCGCCGTCAGCCAAGCCACGCAAGCCCAGTAAGACAATTACAACAGTTACGCGTCGACATCATTCGCCAGCGCAAGAGCGAAACGCCCAATCAATATCTGGTTCCCGATTCAGCGGTGCGCTACCACTACCCCGGCCGGCGAGAAAGCCTGTCAACAATTGTACTCGAAGATTGCGGTAGAACTGTGTGGATTGAGAACACGCGCGAAATGCTCCGTGGCCAGGACCACGAAATTCGTAAGCTTTATCAGCAGTATGAAGATATTCTCGCCAATTTAGCTCGGCTCGCCAAAATCGACCTCTCGGCGGTTCGCCGTACCGGCATCGCCCAACAACTGGTCGATACCATGTACCAGTTTGGCCTGGCTCACCACAAACAGCTGGATGAAACCCACTACTTCATTCCGGTACCAGTAGCCCGTCCCAATGGCTGAATCCCCAAACCGAATGTACAGCTACGACAAAGACTTCTATCGGTACATCAACAAGGGCTCGAGCAAATCGGCGCACTTGGTAATACCCCACATTCAGGCCTTGATTCCCGATCCACTGCGATCTGTATTAGATGTTGGCTGTGGCGCCGGTGCGTGGCTTGAAGTCTGGGCATCCGCCGGGTGTGAGATTACCGGGGTCGATGGCCCCTATGTGGAGGAGGCTTCACTGCTTATAGCGCCCGATAAATTTCAGGCACACAACCTCAACGATGGTTTCGATCTTGGCATAAAATTTGATTTAGCACAGTGCCTTGAGGTCGCCGAACACCTACCCACCGAAAGCAGCAAGCAGTTGGTCGCCAGCCTCTGCCACCACTCCGATATTGTGCTGTTCTCTGCAGCTGCCCCCGGGCAAGGTGGCGAGAATCACGTCAATGAACAATACTATCAATATTGGCGAGATCTGTTCCTTGAACAAGGCTTTCAACTGTACGATGCGGTGCGTCCTCGATTGAGCGGGCAGAGTAGCATCGAGCCCTGGTATCGCTACAACTCGTTTTTATATGTGCGTCAAGGCACAAATCAACGGTGTCACACTTCCCTTCGGGCATATGCCGTAGACCCGGCGACCAATCCCAAGGATGTCTCGCCAGTCGGCTATCGTATTCGTAAGACGCTGGTACGAATGCTGCCCCAAGCCCTGTCTACTAAATTGGCAATCGCAAAAAAAACAATCTTAAATTTTTTTAAGTAACTACCCACCCTGCCACTGCCCGCTATTTT
>JBLHKV010000232.1:0-6166 GCA_047618115.1 Halieaceae bacterium
AGTGACAACGCGGTTTGGTGGATACAGCGCCGACCTTTCTGCCCAGATATCCTCTGCTGTAATACCGCGATCTTTCGCCTCAGCCACAGCTGCATTTTCTGCCATTTCAGTGCGCACCCAACCCGGCAGCACCGCATTCGAAGTGATGCCGTGAACTCCAGCATCTTGAGCCACCGAACGCATCAACCCCAACAAACCATGCTTTGAGCTGTTGTAAGCTGCACTGGCATATTCCGCCACTTGACCGGCCGTTGAGCTGGTGTAAACCAGACGGCCGTAACCGCGCTCAATCATGCCTTTGGTCACCAATCTAGACAGGTGAAAGGGACCGTTAAGGTTTATCCGCATCGTTTCGTCCCACAACTGTGGATCCTGCTCCCAGATGACACGCTCATGCGCTGAACCGATACCGTGATTGCACACAAAAATATCGATGGGCCCCAACCTTTCAACCGTTTGCGCCACCGCGCTTGTGCACCCTTCGACAGTCCCAAGATCGGCGACAGCATACGCTGTACCCAATGACGATAATTCAGACTCACTGCGCGCGACAGCCATCACCTTGGCACCTCTTGCCGCCAACAACTCTGCAGTTACTCGGCCTATACCTCGCCCAGCTCCTGTGACCAGTGCAACGCGGCCCTTAACACCTGGCATGACTGACTCCTTTTCCAACAGATGCGAATAGATTAATTCAATAGTACCAGCAACTTAATATTGCCAACACCTTCGACTTAATTTCTATCGAAATGCTGCTATGCTTAAGGTTCACTTTGTAAATGGGAGACACGACATGACTTCATTCCACGAACTGGAAATGACCTCCATCACCGGAGAACCGCTTTCCTTCAAGCAGTATAAAGGGCAGCTTTGCCTGGTTGTCAATGTAGCCAGCCAGTGAGGACTCACTAATCAGTACGCAGGTCTGCGTACCTTACACAATGAGATAGAAGGACTTACGGTCTTGGGGTTTCCCTGCAACCAGTTCGGTGCTCAGGAACCCGGCACCGATGCGGAGATACTGGCTTTTACCCAGGCCAATTACGATGTAAATTTCCCAATGTTTTCCAAGATAGAAGTAAACGGAGACAGCGCCTGTGAGCTTTACAAAATGCTTACCGCAGCCATTCCCGACGATGAGTGTAAATCCAAAATTGCCTGGAATTTCACCAAATTCCTGATAGACGGTGACGGCAATATCGTCTCACGCTTTTCTCCAATGGTGACGCCGGAGGAAATAGGGACCAAACTGGCATAGTAAAGCCAAAGCATCAATGCGCGATGGCCATTCCCTCTGCCACTATACGAACGGTGTCGAGGATTCGCTCGCGCCAACCCGTCATATCCACAATTTCCGAGACGGCGTGGTTCTCCAGCGCAACAGCCCCATGCAGTAGCGACCATATTTGCATAGCAGCAATCTGCTGAGCCTGTCGCGAAGTGCCGGCTGGCAATAGATTTCCACACAGCGCCACATTGTTGTTGAAAGCTAGGGAGCCAGCTAGTCTTGCTTCAGGACCAGGTATGTGGCTGGCGTAACCTTCACCGAAGATCAAGTTGTAGTGTGCACGCCGAGATACTGCCAGTTCCAGATAGTTGCTGGCTGCGCAGAGCACTGCATCGATTGGACTAAGGCCACGATCCGACACACTCATCGCGCGGTCCACAGCTTCAAAGCCCTCAATATACAGCGCATCGAGGATGCCCTGCTTGCCTGCAAAGTGGCTGTAAATTCCAATCGTAGAGACACCCGCAGACTTTGCGATGGCTCTTACCGACAACGCGGCGCTGCCCCCACTTAGAAACAAGGCCGATGCGGCCTCGAGAATTTTCTCCTTGTTGGTACTCATCGATTCCCAAAATTCCACGTAAAGGTTGACAAAACATAACAGCGTTATACATAATATAACACTGTTATGTATAGTGCTTGAGCGAACTTGATGAAAACCAGTAAATTAGAGACCGACTACCTTGTGGTCGGCAGCGGCGCGATGGGGATGGCCTTTGCTGACGTTCTTCTGTCAGAGACGGATGCAACGATCACCATTGTCGACAGATATCAAAAACCAGGAGGGCACTGGAATGTGGCCTACCCTTTTGTCACTTTGCACCAGCCATCATCTTTCTATGGCGTTAGTTCCAAAGAATTATGCAAGGGCCGCAAGGACACTATTGGACTGAATGCCGGCTTGGGTGAACTAGCCTCCGGCGCTGAGGTATTCGCCTATTTCGACGAGGTAATGCGCCATCAGTTTCTGACTTCTGGGCGGGTGCAGTACTTCCCAATGTGCGATTATCGCGGCGAAGGGCGCTTTTTTTCTATGACCTCAGGACAGGAATTTGAGGTCCAGGTAAACCGGAAGATCATCGATGCAACGTTCTTGAAAACATCGGTGCCCGCAACGCACACACCTAACTTCCATATTGATGAAGGCATCAGTTTCATGCCATTGAACGATCTTCCCAAAGTCACCAGCCCTCCCGCCGGATATACAATAATTGGTGGCGGCAAGACTGGCATAGATGCCTGTCTATGGTTGTTGGGAAACCAAGTAGACCCCGACCAGATTCGCTGGATAGTGCCAAGAGACGCATGGATGCTAGATCGCAAAAATACACAGGCCAATGAAGAATTTTTCAGCGATTCAGTCGGTGCGAACGCGCTACAGATGGAAGCGATTGTCGCGGCAGACTCAATTCCAAATCTGTTTGAACGACTCGAACACGCAGGAGTACTGCTACGACTGGACAATGCGGTAACACCAAAAATGTTCCACGGTGCAACGATCAGCCAATTCGAGCTCGAGGCTCTCCGACGCATCAAAAATGTAGTGCGACTTGGCAGGGTGCAACGACTCGAACAAAATCAAATCATACTCGAGCAGGGAGTGGTACAAACCACTGTGGATGAATTGCATATCGATTGCTCCGCACGCGCAATAACCAACGAAGAGATGAAGCCGATTTTTCAGGGAAAACTGATAACGCCACAGACGGTCCGCTCCTATCAGCCTGTATTCAGTGCGGCTTTCATCGCACATGTTGAAGCTGCCTACGAGGGCGATGAAGAAAAAAATCATCTCTGCGGCGTCGTTCCATTACCCAACCATGATACGGATTGGATACGCATGTTCTCTGCGTTTATGCTCAATCAATATAACTGGTCGCAGGATAAGAACCTGAGTTCATGGCTTCTCAACAATCGCCTGGATGGTTTCAGCAAGATGATGAGCAGTATCGAACCCGACGATAAGGAAAAACAGGACATCATCAATAGAATACGAGATAGTGCTTTCCCCGCAGTAGAAAAATTACAGTATTTTATCGCACAAATTCAGTCAGCCTAAAAAGAGGTAGCGCATGCAACAGTTTCAAGTGAACAAAAGTAACTTCGCACAAACTCGCACGATCGACACTCCCGCAGTGTCCGCGTTAGCCCAGGGTGACATCAGGGTCAGAATCAACCGATTCGCATTTACCGCAAACAACATCACTTACGCCGCAGCCGGCGACATGCTGGGTTATTGGCAGTTCTTCCCGCCATTGGGGGATGATAGCGAGGGCTGGGGGGTGATACCGGTCTGGGGTTTTGCCGAGATTATCGAGTCGCAGGTAGATGGTTTACCAATAGGTGAACGCCTTTTTGGCTACTTCCCTCCAGCTGACCTGCTGGACATGTCACCAAAGGGCGTCACGCACCAACGTTTGGTAGACGGTGCTGAACACCGTTCGCAGCTTCCCCCTGGATATAATATGTATCGCCGGGTTGCGGCTGAGCCAGGCTACGACTCATCCATGGACAATGAGCGGATGTTGCTCTGGCCACTGTTTATTACAAGCTTCTGTTTGTGTGATTCATTGCTGTTCAACGACTGGTATGGCGCGGAGCAGGTTATTATTATCAGTGCATCCAGCAAAACCAGTATCGGCCTGGCATATGCACTATACGATGACGAAACGGCTCCCGCCGCTGTCGGCGTAACTTCTTCGCGAAATCTCAACCTGGTGACTTCGCTGAATCTATATGACAGCGCAATTACCTATGAAGACATTGAAAAGATAGACGCAAGCGTACCTACGGTGATTGTCGATATGTCTGGCAATAGCAGCGTGTTGGGCAGAATGCACAGCCATCTGGGCGAGAACATGAAACACTGTGTAAATGTGGGAATTACGCATTGGGAAGCAACCGGCGATAATCCTGATATCAATACGGAGCGCAGTGAGTTCTTTTTTGCGCCCGCACATATTCAAATGCGAATAAAGGAGTGGGGGGTAGAAGGTTTTGATGAGAAGACCGCCAATTTCATCAAGAACACGGTGGCGAAAAGCCGGTCGTGGTTGAAATTGAAGACGCTGCCCGGTTTACAGGGTTTGGAAAGTATTTATCCCGATGTCTGCGCCGGGGCAGTGGCACCAGACGAGGGTATCATTATAGAAAACTGATCATCACTCTTTTATGGGGTTAGCTGGTTTGGCCGGCGCGGGTAAATCGCGCGCCGAAAGGTTTTTCCGACGACTTGCTTTTCCGGGCGGGTAATTGCCTTCCAGGTAGCTCAGAATCGTGTCTTCGGTTTCGCCGTCAAACTGCCATAATCCCTGGGTCTTTTGCATCCACCTGATCATTGCCATCCAGGTGGCGCGGTCGCCGCGCTGAAGGATGATAAACCTCGCCGAATGACACACTGTGCAGTTAGCCCTTACTACCTCCCATCCCGGCGCAATAACGAGCCCACTCTCAGGATCAATATCCTGTGCGTTAACTGCCGGAAAGACCATGATCGAAACCAGCAGTAATGCTGCAAGCGCCTTCGACCGGCGTTCAGACAATCTGCACCGCGATGCGATGGCAGGCATTGTTAAGATAACCCTTTGGGTTCCACCCTGGTACCACCATGGGTTGTGACGAACCAGACGAATCTGTCGCCCTGGCCCACACTTCGTAGTAACCGGGCTGTTCAAAATTAACCGTGGTAGACCATCGCTGCCAGGCCAGTCGATTGACCGGGTCTTTGACTTTCGCCGGTTGCCAGGTCGCGCCGAAATCAGTAGACACATCTACGGCACTGACGCTTAGGTCACCCGCCCACGCATGGCCACGACAGTGTAAAGGCTTGCCCAGCAGATGGGTGATACCGCTTTGAGGCAAAGTGACGAGTGATTTCACCGGCATAGATTCAATGATGCACATATCCTCACCGGCTACTTTGGTTCCGGGAGCTACCCCTTTGCATGGCACACTGTAGGAAGGAGGCGCCATTTTTGCGCCGTAGTGAATCTGGTTTCGTATCGCAATCTTGTTAAGCCACTTGCCACAGGTCGAGGCAGGCCAGCCACCTACCACAAGTCTCAATGGGTAGCCGTTCTGGTAAGGAATATCATCTCCGTTAAAACCCCAAGCTATCAGTGTTTCCGCTTCTCGTGCCTTGGCTAGGGGAACGCCACGTGAAATGGCATGTTTTGCGGGATCGCCGCTGAGGTGCGCGTCGGCACCATAATAGCCAATGTATACGGCGTCTTCTGCAATCCCGCAATGCGCCAACACATCCCTCAGTCTAATGCCCGTCCATTTAGCGCAACCGACAGCACCGGTAGACCACTGGTTGCCACGGGCCGGCGGATCGAATTCACTACGACCATTACCACCGCACTCCAGTGTAAGCGCGTAGGTATGAACGGGGAATTTAGCCTTGAGTTCAGCCAGGCTAAACGTCATTGGGTTTACGCAGGATTCACCCGTAATCTCCAATGCCCACTCACTGGTTTTGCCCATAGACTCCAGCGCGGGCGGAATACCGTTGTTGCGCACAAAGAAATGTTTGGCCGGGGTGAAGTCATCATCTAGTAGATGTGGCGGCGTTTCGGCGTTGATTGGACGATCATTGAGTACCCTCAGACCTTCCTTACCAGCAATTGAGAACGCTTCAAGACTATCTGCCAGCGCCGCTGGAATAAGACCACCGGGCATTTTTCCTGAAAAAGGAATGGCGTAGCCCAGCAGGGTCACCATGGCCGCCAGACCGCTTTTCCTCAAGAAGCCACGCCGGTTGCTTGGGTTAACTTTTCGTCCCCACAGCAGCTCGTCGGCGCGTTCCGCATCGTTCGCATACAACTCGTGTATGCCAATTTTCTTATCGTTATCCGTCAAGGTACCCCCCCGAGGTCA
>JBLHKV010000233.1:0-6157 GCA_047618115.1 Halieaceae bacterium
GAATTTGCCGACGACTGGCGGGTCCGCAGTGTTATCAAAAAATATTCTGACCACATCTCCGTTCCGGTGATGATGGAAAAGCCAGCCGCGCCAGCAAGTATGGAAGAGATCAAAGAAGGTGAAGAGGGCGAAGATGCCACCCCAGCTGAGCCCGAAGCTCCTGAGTTTGAAGCAATCAATATGGCAACCGCGCTCTGGACGCGTTCGCGCTCGGAAGTCAGCGACGAGGAATATCAGGAATTTTATAAGCACATCTCCCACGACTTTGAAGAACCGTTGAAGTGGAGCCACAACAAGGTTGAGGGCAAGCTCGAATACAACAGCTTGCTCTACCTCCCCAAAAAAGCGCCTTTCGATCTGTGGAATCGCGATAGCAAGTCGGGTTTAAAACTCTATGTGCAGCGCACTTTTATCATGGATGATGCCGAGCAGTTTTTACCCTTGTACCTTCGCTTCGTTAAAGGTGTGGTGGACTCCAATGACCTTTCATTGAATGTCTCGCGCGAACTATTGCAGCAGGACCCTGCAGTTGATTCCATGAAGTCCGCCCTGACCAAACGCATACTTGATATGTTGGCAAAAATGGCCAAGGCCGGTGGCGAAGACTACGCAACTATCTGGAAGGAATTTGGCCAGGTGCTGAAAGAGGGCCCTGCTGAAGACTTCCAAAACCGCGAAAAAATTGCCAAGCTTTTGCGCTTTGCCTCAACGCACTCGGATACGGACGATCAAAATCAGGGTCTGGACGATTATATTGCTCGTATGAAAGAGGGACAGGATAAGATCTACTACGTCGTTGCCGAGAGTTTTAATACTGCCAAAAATAGCCCTCATCTCGAAGTCTTTCGTAAGAAGGGCATCGAAGTACTATTACTTAGCGACCGGGTAGACGACTGGGTCATGGGTAATCTTAACGAATTTGATGGAAAAACCTTTCAGGACGTTGGCAAGGGTGCGTTGGATCTTGGAGACCTGGACAACGAGCAGGACAAAAAGGCCCAAGAGGAACTCGCAGAAAAGAGTGAGGGACTCGTGGAGCGACTGCAGGCCGCGCTCGGTGAGCGTGTTACAGAGGTGCGTGCAACGCACCGACTCACCGAATCACCCGCTTGTTTGGTGGTGGGTGAATACGATATGGGCGCGCAGATGCAACGTATTTTGGAAGCTGCGGGTCAACCTGTGCCTCATTCCAAGCCGACCCTGGAAATTAATCCTGACCACCCCTTGGTGATCAAGCTCGATGGCGAGCCGGATGAGGACCGCTTCTCCGATCTCGCACTGGTGCTGTTCGACCAAGCAAGCCTGGCTGAAGGTGGTCAACTGGACGATCCGGCGGGCTATGTTTCGAGACTCAACCGCTTACTCATTGAGTTGAGTAACTGATCAAGCCGCTGATTAAGCCACTGCGCCTTGCTGTACACTGTTAGCCCCGCTCATGATGTGTGGGGTTAACGGATGGGGAGTTGGCATTGAGTAAGCACCGGGTAGCCGTTATTGGTGGTGGTAGTTTTGGAACTGCAATTGCCAATATCATTGCCAGTAATGGGCACGCGACACATTTATGGATGCGCAACCCCACTCTCGCCGAAGAGATTAACGCATACCACCAGAACAGCGACTACCTCCCAGGGCTGCCTTTGAGCCCGCAGTTGGAGGCGGGCACCGATCTGGTACGAGCGGTGAAAGATGCCGACCTGTTGTTCGTAGCGGTTCCCAGTCATTCTTTTCGGGCTGTTACAAGAGAGTTTGCCGGACATATACGACCAGACGCCTATGCTATCAGCGCTACCAAAGGTATAGAAACCGAAGACTTTCGGTTGATGAGTCAGGTGCTCGGCGAGGAGTTGAATGGTCAGCGCATCGGCGTCTTAAGTGGACCCAACCTGGCCAAGGAGATTGCCAGCGGCGGTTTGACCGCCACTGTGGTAGCCAGTCAGTGCAGTGAACTCAACGCTACAGTGCAGGCCTTGTTACACAGCAAATCCTTTCGTGTGTATGCTAGCAGTGACATGTACGGGGTCGAGCTCGGCGGTGCACTCAAAAATGTGTACGCGATCATGGCAGGGCTAGGTGCAGCACTTGGATTGGGCCAAAATGCTCAGGGCATGCTCATTACGCGCAGTTTGGCTGAAATGAGTCGATTTGCTGTCCAGCTGGGTGCAAATCCGCTGACTTTTTTAGGACTCAGCGGTGTCGGGGACTTGATAGTAACGTGCGGTTCGCCACTGAGCAGGAACTACCGGGTTGGCTACGCCCTCGGAGAGGGCCAGGCACTCGATGAAATAATTGCAGACCTGGGTCAAGTTGCAGAGGGGGTCAATACCTTGAAAACCCTCAAACTCGAGGCCGACAGGCGCTCGGTATATATGCCTTTGGTCAATGGGCTTTACGACCTCCTGTACGCGAGGAAAAACTTGGCAGAGACATTGGATGGGCTGATGTTGGCAGAGCAGAGTGACGACGTAGAATTTTCGGTGAGTGAATAGATGATGCAGAGAGTTGTTTGGAGTTCGAGTTTTTGGAGTACCACTGCGCTGAGGCCTTGGGAGCTCAGTATCATCGTATTTCTTTGCGGGGCAACGTTACACAGCGCCGGCCAGGCCGATGCAGTGGAGACGCTGGGAATAACCCCCTGGGATCACCTCACGGTTGTGGCCACTTCAGAGGAGGCGACTGTCGACTATCGACTGGGCCTGGGGCCACTCCAAAAACTAAGGGGTCGGTGGCAGCATAAGAGCAGTGAGGAACTTCAGGGCCGCTTACAGGGCACCACATGGGTAATCAATCCGGGATACTCCACAGAAGACGCGCTGGGCTACCTGAAACAGGAGATCCAAGGCCATGCAGAACTGGGCGCTGAAATTTTGTATCGCTGTTCCGGGCTCACCTGTGGGAGTAGCGCGGAGTGGGCGAATACCGTGTTCAGTCAACGTTTGCTATACGGTCGCGACGTGACGCAGTCCTATCTGGCGATGCGCGCGTCAAATGGCGAGGGCGAGTTGCGCATCGTTCTCTATGCGGCTCAGCGCTCCAGCAATAGACAATATGTACACCTGGATGTTTTGAGCCTCGCCGCGAAACCTCTATAATGGGTCATTAAATTTTATTAGCACGGAAGGGATATGTCGGGTAATTCCATTGGTAAATTGTTTACCGTAACCAGTTTTGGCGAGAGCCACGGACCGGCGCTGGGTTGTGTGGTCGATGGCTGCCCGCCTGGAATGGAGCTGTCGGAGTCCGATATCCAGCCGGAGCTGAATCGCCGCAAGCCTGGCCAGTCTCGCTACACTACCCAGCGCCGGGAGGACGATGCCATAAAGATTCTCTCCGGCGTTTTTGAGGGTAAAACCACAGGTACGGCAATTGGTCTGAGCATTGAAAACACCGATCAGCGATCCAAAGACTACGGCAATATCAAAAGCACCTTTCGCCCGGCGCACGCCGACTATACCTATAATCAAAAGTATGGCACTCGAGACTATCGTGGTGGTGGTCGTGCCTCGGCCCGGGAAACTGCGATGCGTGTGGCAGCAGGCGCCATAGCCAAGAAATTTTTGGGCAGCCACGGTATTTTGATCCGGGGCTATCTAGCGCAGCTAGGGCCTATTGTGGCGCAACGCGTTGACTGGGATACGATAGAGACCAACCCCTTCTTTTGCCCCGACCCCGACCGCATCAGTGAGTTGGAAGACTATATGGCGGCGCTGAATAAGACTGGCGACTCCATCGGTGCAAAAATTACCGTGGTTGCCTCAGGCATGCCCGCGGGTTTGGGTGAGCCGGTCTTTGACCGGTTGGACGCGGAACTTGCCCACGCCTTGATGGGAATTAATGCCGTAAAAGGCGTAGAGGTGGGTGCCGGCTTTGCCGCGGTTGAGCAAAAAGGTAGCGAGCACCGCGACGAAATAAGCCCGGATGGCTTTCTCAGCAACAATGCCGGTGGTATTCTCGGCGGTATATCCAGCGGTCAGGACATCGTTGTCCACCTTGCATTGAAACCAACCTCCAGTATTCGTCTGCCAGGCCAATCTATAGACGTAGACGGCAACTCGGTGCAAGTTGTCACCCATGGCCGCCACGATCCCTGTGTGGGCATCAGGGCGACGCCGATAGCTGAGGCGATGGTTGCCATTGTGCTTATGGATCATTTTCTGCGGCACCGTGGTCAGAATGCAGAGGTGAAAAGCGATACACCCTTGGTTCCAGCGCAGGCCGATAGGCCCTAGCTTGTCTTCTGCACCCCCCAATCCGCCCTCCAGCGCTCCCAAGGGGCGCTCGGTAAATTGGCGCACTCCCTTTTTGGCGATCATGGCGGCTGGCACCTTGGCGTGGGGCGCCATTACTCAGTTTGGTATTTCCGTCGATGTGATACTGGATATGCTGGTGATGAGCGTGGTATTTCTGGGCACGATGATGGGTGCTGCTTTGGTGGTGACACTGAGCTGGCGGGGAGTTGCGCTGTTGCTATCCAGATATAAGGATTCGGATTAGCAAAATAGCTGCACTACCCGCTCAGGTGCGTTCGAGATCGATGTCCAGCGTCATTTCATTGGCGATTTCATCCAGATGTTCCAGCAAATCATTCAGACGTTCTTCGTCTGCCATAAAGCCGGTAACAGTAGCTTCAAACAGCGGTTCGCCGGTCATGGGAGCGCTACTTACACGGGTTTCCATTTCCAGCATATTGACGCCTCGGTCGCTCAGTGCGGCGGAAACCTCGTGCACAATCCCTTTACGATCGGGTCCAATCAGGCTTATGGCGATATTAGCCGGCTCCTGAGTGAAACTTCCGAGCTTGTTATCGACCCACGTCAAACGCATGCTCAGCTTACCCGGGAAAAGGCTCTTTAATTCTGTTTCCAGAGCGTCGGCTGAACCCTCGGATAGTGTAAGCGATACGAGCCCCGCAAACTTACCGCCCAGCTGCGAGAACCTGCTCTCTAGCCAGTTCCCTTCGTGGGCGGACACTGTCGCGGAGACAGCCTCTACCAAGCCGGGTCGGTCCTCACCAATAATGGTAATGATATAGTGGGATTGCATAAGCCAGCCTCCATACAGTATGTTGCGCGTCTATACTAAGTCCACCACGGCTTTAAATCTATGGAAGAAAACAGTCCACCTTATGTGCAAGTGCCACCGGATCGTCTGCCGGCGGAAGTCTATCAGCTGGTGTTGGAGGAATTCATCAATCGCGAGGGTACCGATTATGGTGCAATGGAAATGTCGTTGACAGCCAAATTGCTGAATTTGAGAAAGCAGGTGGACCGTGGAGAAGTGGTCATTCTGTTTGATTTCGAGTCTTCGTCCTGCACACTAATGACCCGGCAGGCGGCGGACCTACTGATAGTTTCAGGAACGACACGCCATGATTGATGAGTCAGGTGAGGGCATCGAGTCTGCCGATACCGAGCTGGATACGCGCGGTCTGCTTTGCCCGGAACCGGTAATGCTATTACATAATAAAATTAGGGATATGGAGTCGGGTGAGGTTGTACTGGTACGCGCCACGGACCCATCGACCAGTCGTGATATTCCAAAATTCTGCCACTTCCTTGGACACGAACTCGTAAACCAGTGTCAGGATGATAAGGAATATATCTACCTGGTAAGAAAGGCGAGCTCCCCGGCAGATGGTTGATACTGGTGTTGAGGGAAGCGATGCAATGCGGTGGGAGAGCGATGATTTGATAAACTTGTTCGCCAGCTGCTTTGCCACGACCTACCAGACCAAGCTGGTAGGCGGCGGAGAGGAACCGTCATATCAGCCTGCAGAGCACGGCGCGGAATTTCATCAGATTGTATTCACCCGCGATTATTTTTCTAGTGCCCTGCACGAAGTAGCCCACTGGTGTGTGGCGGGAGAGCAGCGCCGCCAAATGATCGACTATGGGTACTGGTATGAACCGGATGGAAGAGATCGCGAGCAGCAGCACTTGTTCCAACAGGTAGAAGTTGAGCCCCAGGCGCTGGAATTAATTTTCTCGGACGCCTGCGGCCTGAGCTTCAGACCCAGCCTGGATAATCTGGGAGCGGACGATTCCGCCGCCGGCAGTGATTACATAGATTTTTCTACCGCTATAGCCAGTCGCGCCGCCTGGTTTCGCGATGAGGGTCTGCCGGACCGGGCGCAGAAATTTCTGCGCTCGCTACAAAATCA
>JBLHKV010000234.1:0-6140 GCA_047618115.1 Halieaceae bacterium
TATCGGTGTGGGTGTTGTCCCGCTGGAACACCAGGTTCCATTTTTCCTGCTGACTCAAACAATCGTGGATGGCGTTGGCGGATTCGAGCGACAGCATATCTGGTATGTGGACCAATCCTCGACTTTTGAAGGTTGGGCTCCACATGTCGGCTGAGGCCTGTACACGCAATTTCATCGGTTCTGTTTTCTGTTAAGATTGTGTGAATTTGTTGTCGCCGTTGGCACGCAATATACCATACGGTTTGCCGCCATAAAATCAGGATGCCCCCAGATGCCATTAACAAACCAGCAGTTAGCTGAAGCTGCGCATCGGCGCGGCGATCTCGTTACTGCGAAACAACTTTATGATCATATACTCTCGACCGACGCAGACAATGCAGACGCCTTGTACGGACTGGGCACCGTAGCACAGCAGGAAAACAACACAGATCGAGCCCTTGAGTTGCTTGGTAGAGCCGCGGTAATGCAGCCCCAGGCCGCCGATGTGGCCTTTAACCATGCCGTTTGTCTGGACCAGGCAAGCGATCGGGACAGCGCAGTCTCGGAAGGTATTCGCGCGGCAGAGTTAGCTGCCAATGATGAGCCCTTTTCCAACATTGTATGCCGACTATTGCTTAGGCTGGATCAAGCCCCCACCGTGCTTCAGTTTAAACTGAAGCACCAGCATCAACAAACAGAGAGCCATATCATTCGGGCACAGGCTCACGGCTTGCTGGGCGAATGGGACAAGGCTGTATCCTTGCTTCGAGTCTTGAATACTGCACATAGCAATGACCCGAAAATCAGTCGCGAATTATCGGTCGCGGCCGCCAGACTCCGCGACTATCCCCTGGCAATTGACAGTTACCAGCGATATATGAGTCTAATATCGCCAGGCGCGCAAGACTATTTGAGACTCTCCGACCTTTATCTCATTGCCAGAGACGTAAAAAACAGCGCTGAACAATTGGATAAGGCCGGGGTAGCGGGGGCCACCGGGGCGGAGTATTTTGTCCTGCGTGCCCGCCTTTCGCGTCTGAATGGTGATGACGACGAAGCCAGAGTCTACAGTGAAAAAGCAATTGAATTACAGCCGGGGAATGGCCAGGCGTGGACAATCATAATTGAGAGCTCCGATCGTGATGAACTGCCTGAACTGATCAACCGGATCGAACCCGAAGCGCGCATCGAAAATATCAGTGACCTTAACAAAATTCTACTTCATTTTGCGCTTGCAGATGCTCACCAGAAGCTGGGTCAAAAGCGCGAAGCCTTCGCCTATCTCGACAAGGCTAACGTCCTCCAAAAGGCTGTAATACGCAATAAAAACGCCAACTACAGTATTGAGCAAAGTGAATATCAGGCAATGAGTACGATAAAGCACTTCCCGGAAATTTGTACGCAAGCAGATGTTATTCGAGAACAACCAACTCTTATCTTTATCGTGGGGATGCCTCGCTCTGGCACAACGTTAGTGGAACGCATCCTGTCACAATTAGAGGATGTAACCGCCGGTAGAGAAACCGAAACTCTCGGTTTTCTCGCAACCCAATATCAGCTTGATGTAAATAGTGGGAATTTGCCGCTACCCTCAAATATGACCCCGGAACAGTGGACTACCATAGCAAGGCGATATTTTGAAAGAACCCCAGCGGCGCAAAAATATCTGACAGAAAAACTGCCCCATAATTTTAATCATGTCGGCATGATCCTCTCGCTCTTTCCAGAAGCAAAGGTTATTCAAATGAGGCGTGATCCACGAGATGTATGCCTGTCTATTTACTCCCATCCCTTTCATGACGGTCATCCCTACGCCTGTGATTTTGACTCTCTGGCACATGCTTATAAGCTCTGCTCGACACTAATGGATCACTGGTCACAGATGGCTCCAGACCGAGTCATGGATGTATCATACGAGCAGCTAGCCGCCAACCCGGCTTCTGAGAGCCGAAATATTGTCCAGTTTTGTGAGCTTGAGTGGAATGACCGATGCCTGTCATTTCACAACGACTCCAGCGCCAGCTTCACGTTCAGTGAAAAGCAGGTTCGGGAGGCCATCAGTGCAAAACGCGTTGGCCGCTGGAAACAATTCGAGGAGGAGCTGCAGGATATGATATCCGCACTGGAGCGACACGGGGTTCTTTGACCCCACATGTCTTTTCATTCATCTTTTACATTTTCTGGGAGAGGTGGCACGCTAGTTGTCGCTATACTCAAAGAACTTGACGATCTGCGAGTCGACCGGCTTGCCATCGACGAATCGCGGCCGGTAGCGGGTCGAGCTCAATTCTCTCAGCGTTTTATGTAACATAGAACTTTTCTTTGGTGGTTGTGACTCAACCACTTCCAGCTTACTGGCTCGGCCCTCTGAACTAATGTGAAGGAGAATCGTGGCCCATTCAAGCGCCGCGCCATCTGCAGGTTGGGCTGGGCTGCCGAACCCCAAGTCCGTATTCGGATTGACCAACGCGGATAGGCTGGCTGGTTCATCAAAAATTTCTTTCAGTTTTTGTTCTCCACCCACCATGATCGAGAGTTCGCTCCATGCCTGCCCATAGGCATCATAGGCGTCCCTGTGCCTGTTGTTCCACAGTAACCAGTTACCCAGGTCCACGGATATTTTGGCGACAGCAACAAGGGAGCTCGCCGGATTTTTCAAGTGGATTTCACGCAGCGCGGCCAGTGTCGCCTTGCCCTGTTTGAAGCTCATCCGCCGCAGAAAGCCCCTGCGTACCCGGTAATCATGGCCATTATCTTCTCCCGCGGTAGAGGCCAGGGTCGGCTTACCCACAGCAGCCTGCATGGGTCGTATTGAAAGCAGGTATTGGGCGGCGAGCAACCCGCGCAGTGGCGGCACCAATTTGAGCGAATATTCCTCTTCCGTTGCAGCCAGTAAGCGGATGACATCCTTATACGTGTCGTGCATCTCCAGCAGTCGTGAGTTAGGCGTCCTGCCCAGACCAATCAAATAGGTGACACGCTGCCACTCGGCATATTTCATCATGGCCTGAGCCGTTTGGAGCGGGCTACTATCTTTGTGGCTGATGGCAATGCGATACAAGTAAGAGTGCCGCTTATCCGCCTTGTCTACTTCACCCTGTGCCAGGTAGATCTCAATCAAGCGCTCCGTGACCGGCACCTGTTCCGGGCTATTGAGCCCTCCATTGATACGGGATACGTGAATAGCACGCTTGAACAACTCAATGGCCTGCGGATAATCTTCGAATCGGGCATACAGTGCTCCCAGACCCTCTAGCTGCTGCGAGAGTTCATCCGCGTAGGGACCCTTGCTCGCTTCCAGATTGGAAATTTCAGCCAGAAACCTGGCCGCTTCGGCTTCGAGTACCCTCGGAGATTCATCGGGCCCAGACCTCTCGGCCTGCAACGTTGCCAATGTTGGATCTGCTGGTGTGGCGCTCTCAGTACCAGGCTTCACGATCGCCGGGTAAACTGCCTGTGAAACAGCGGCATCGGCGCTGGCGACAAGAGCCAACACCTGCACGAGTGCTACGGTCAAACCAGCAGAGATATTCACCTGTTTATCCGGCGCCAGCTGTCAGATAGACGCTGCACCCCAAACGAAATCCGACCAGCAATCAAAGAACTTGTGCCCCCTTGCAATTTGTTCCACCTCTTGTAAAACGAATATAGCGAGAAATCCCTCCCCCCTGTGTACACATTTTTAGCACACAGCAACATCCGGAGACACCTTATTGATCGATTTATGATCTTTTCAGGCCAGCGTTGAAACATCCCGCGCAGCCAACCAGTTGTGCCTGGCCTGAAAAGAACGTTTCACCGCCGCTCGCTCTGCATCGGAAAGATCGGGGTGCCAAACAGAAAAAATCAAAACTACGCGCTCATCAGTACTGTTGTTAATGGCCTCGTGGAGAAAAGTGTCGTCAAATAAGTACACTTCGCCCTCCTGCCAAAAATGCTTTTTGCCCTTTACAATAATCCAGCAGTTTTCTGGAACATTTATCGGTAAGTGCACTGTCAGGCTGTGATTTGAAAGACCGTAATGGGGTTTTATGTGCTGCCCAGCCTTGAGTATGGAAAAAAAGACCTCCGAGGGCCACTCAAACAACCCATAGAGCGGTATCTGGGAAAGTGCTGACAATGTCTTTGGGAAATACTGCGCAATACTTTCATCGCGTTCGCCGTCTTTGAACAAATCCAGAGCCGTCCAATCCAGGGAATCAACCAGCGATCCAAACCCCGCCTCTGCTACTGTCTCTGCCGGCAAATAGGGCCTTCCTTGTTCAGCTACACGGGGTAACGCTGCCAGAAACTCATCTCGAATATCTTCAGCCACCGCCTCCAGCGGCTTGACCCAAGACAGGCTATCAACCTCAACAACCGGGGACAGGCCCCGGATATAAAACATTTGGGGCATCTGCTCGGATTCGGAAAAACGAAAGACCTGGTCGTGGCTGCGAGTCCATATGGCATCCGCAATTCGTTGGTTGCCCGCGTCGACACCCACTGCACGACGATGTAAACCAGATAAATGCGTACGTAAGGCGCGGTCTCCCGCTTCAAAACGTATCCGGGTTTGAGGAGATTGTGTCCCTCTATCTCCCGGTGCCAAGGTCAACTCGACAATATCTGTACCCAGGGAGTACAAGGACAAGGCCTCGGCGGTACGTCCGAGCTGTTCATACCAGTATCCAGCATAAAAATAAGCCAGGGGGTTACCGGGAGAGCACTCGAGACAGTTTAGATGAGCAGCCGTCGCGTTTTCCGTACTGCCAATCTGTTCTTCAACCACCGACAGTCGATGCCAGATTTCTGCATCCTGTGGCCTTTCAACCGAAAGATCGCGAAGCAGCTGCAAGCCCTGCTGATTATTTCCCGCGGCAAAGGCCTGATCGACCTGCCTCTCCAGCTCACGGTGAACCATTTAGTTATTCCGGTTGCTGTATAACCTGGTGGCGCTCAAGCAGCGTATTCCAGTTTTCCAGGGAAAACAGGTGAGCGTATATGAAGGACAGGTAACCCAGTTGGTGCAACTCACACAGCTGGTCGGGAGCAAGCGCGTCTAACTTCTCCTTATCAACCGCGTAGTAAGTAGCCAGCGGTTTGGCACCATCATCGCTCTGCCGACTAATCTCCTGCATGGCGAGTAAATCCAGGTCTTTTAGCTTCATTGCAAAGGCGTCTGTGCGTCTGCGCTCCGCCTCGTACTGGCCGCAAAAATCGACCATTGCCTGGGTTTTTGGCGACAGCTGATCGCCGTCGAAAAACGCATGTTCCGGGCTATCTGAAATAGCGCTGGAGGCGCGATCTATCACAATGGCGAATTTATCGTCGTTACCTGCGGCCATGGCGAATGGGTGACGTCGCAGGTAAGAGGGAATATAGCTACCCGGCGACCAGTTCCCGTGTTCATCAAGAAAAATATTATCGCTGTCCTGTACCGATAAAATCGCCATGGGTACGGGATTGTCTTTTCCCGAAAAGACCACCGGATAATGCTTCTGCGCAGAATACATCTCTGCTGCTACCAGCGGGACGTATTTGGCCGATCGCGCAAACTCAAAGGGCTTGTCCGGTGTAATCATGCCGAGATGAGCATGATTCTCCCGGGTTAGGAGCTCCGGGTGTTGATAGAGAAACATGTTACCGCTAGGCATATTCAGTGACACTTTCCCCTTGGCAAACTCCATATTGTCAGACATTAAAAATTCCTGTATTCAATTAAATTAATACGCGATGATACCGCCATAACCACAGTGAGACATCTACTTCTTACGGCCAGAAAGCTGCCAGCCAATCAGGGCCCGTCCGCCGTCGGGATTTGCCAGCACCAGCGTCTCTAACACCTCGATCACAATTCCGGAATCAACGAGCTCCAGCTCCAGTTGCCGCACCTGCTCAATGGAAAGGGCCGCTCGTCGCAATTGCCGCAGTCGAGCCCGCTCGGCATGCAACCGCAATGCCATAGTTTCCGCGACAGCCCGGGCAAGATCGGGGTTGGTGTTCATCCCCTCGATTACCTGGTTGATACCACCGAATATCTGGCCACTCACGCGCTCGGTCTTTGGTGTTTCTGTCTGTAAATACTGTTGCCCCACGGCTTCCAGTTGCTCCAAACTAATTTGATGGGTGGCAAAAAGGCCAACCTTCTCCACTACGCCACCGGCCACAAGTAGATCTGT
>JBLHKV010000235.1:0-6136 GCA_047618115.1 Halieaceae bacterium
GTGCCAAATACGCTGGCTGCACCGCACATGTCAAATTTCATCTCGTCCATTTTACCGCCGGGCTTAAGGCTGATACCACCGCTATCAAAGGTGATGCCCTTGCCGACTAGAACAATGGGTTTGCTCTTTTTTGAGCCACCGTTGTACTCCATAACGATCAGCTTGGCAGGCTCTACGGTCCCCGCAGTGACGGATAAAAGTGAGCCCATACCCAGTGCTTTCATCTGCTTTTCTTCGAGAATTTTACAGCTGAGCTTTTCGCAGCTGCTGGCAAGCTTTTTGGCTTCCCTGGCAAGATCTCCCGGGGTGCAATAGTTGCCTGGGAGGTTCCCCAGCTCACGCGCTGTATTGGTGCCATTACCTATTGCATGGCCGCGAGCCAATGCAGTTCGCGCCGTTGCCAGGGTAATTACAGCGCCAACATCGACTGTCACCTTGTTCAAGATTGCAGCATTGCGCTTTTTGCTCAGGGTTTCGGTATATCGATAGGTGGAAGTGGTACCGGTGGTCGCAAGGCGCTGGAAAAGAGCCTGAGCATCGGCGCTATTGTCTACTATTTCACTCAGGTAGCAGACAACATCTTTGCAATTGGATTTATTCAATGCGTTGAAAACAGCATTAAGCAGTTTGCGGGCATCGTGGTTTGTGAGCTTGCGCCCCTTGCCTTCATTGACCAGCAGGACTCGCTGTGTGCTCATACCTACCGGGCATTGAACCACTAGGGTCTTGCCCAGCGTTGCTTTCAAATCGCCGCGTTTGATGGCAGCTGTGAGTAAGCCTCCCGCGGCATTGTCCAGTGCTTTACCGGCATCCGAGAGGGTTTTACCTTTAACGAGGACCACGGCGCAGGCGCTGGTGTGGGTTTCTGGTTTGGCGATTTTCTTGGCAATGAATTCCATACAGTCTCCAACAAGACAAGGTTACAGGATTTGTGGATAATCGTTTGCAGGCAGAGGAGACACCAATAGTATTGGCCAACCTCTGGATATGTGCATAGTGTAATTCCAGCCAGAGCGAAAGCAAAGCTCCGTGTGGGGTGAATCTGAGGGTCTGTGAGTGCTACCAGTCGTAATTGAGCTGGCAATATGAGGATTTTTCGCTACCTCGCCAAAGAAACCTTTACCACCATGCTGGCGGTGAGTGCCATTTTGTTGGTAGTCGTCATCAGTGGGCGTTTCGTCAAATACCTCGCCGAAGCTGCAGCGGGGAAGTTGGCAGCGGAGGTGTTGATGTCGATTATCCTCTACCGACTTCCGGGTTTTCTCGAGCTGATATTACCCTTGGGTCTCTTTATCGGCATTCTTCTGGCTTACGGCCGACTTTATGTCGAAAGTGAAATGGTGGTTCTCTCGGCGTGTGGCTTAAGTACCGGTCGGTTACTGTGGTATACGATGATTCCTGCTTTCGTAGTCGCTGGTCTGGTTGCTGGTTTGAGTCTGTATTTAACGCCAGTTGGTGTGACAAAGGCGCAGGAGATCTTCAATGATCCGGCAAAATCCACTGGAGTTTCGGCTTTGGCGGGGGGGCGCTTTCAATCGAGCGATGCGGGGGAGTCGGTGACCTATGCAGAAACTGTGGGTGGAACTAATCAGCAAATGGAACACGTATTTTTGTCTACTCGTGAAGTGGATGCCAGCGGCAGATCCCGGTTGACCCTGACAATCGCCGAATCCGGAGCCATTCGAACCATTGAAAATGGCGAGAAGCGTTACCTGGAATTGAAAAATGGTTATCGCTACCTGGGTAACGCGGGAGAGCTGGATTTTTCTGTGGTGAAATTCGCGAAATTGGGCGAGTTGATCCACGATGATCCGGATCGATTGGAAAGACCTGAGGCCGTCGATGGCAAATCCACACAACTTTTGCTGCAATCAGCTGAACTACAAGATATAGCAGCGTTACAATGGCGATTGTCTATACCTCTGCTGGTGCCCATTGTTGCGCTGCTGGCCTTGTCCCTGAGTCGTACCGATCATCGTCGTGGTAGGTTCGCAAAATTATTGCCCGCCTTTTTGCTCTACATGGTTTATCTAGTGTCTTTGAGCGCTTGCCGGGAGGCAATCGAGAAAGGAACAATTTCGCCTCAGCCCGGTATCTGGTGGATCCACGGTCTATTTTTGACGTTGGCACTACTAATGTTGTATGCACCCGGTTGGTGGCTGCGCGTTAACTATTTGCGCCGGGCGTCCCGATGAGATTGATTAATCGATATTTTGGCAACACGATTTTCTCCGCAATCTTGCTAGTGCTGTTGGTGCTGGTGGGTCTGGATGGACTGGCCGCGGTCATCGATGAAAGCAAGGATATTCAGGCCAAATACACATTTCATGAAGTGCTGATTTACGTTATGTATTCCCTGCCAGGCAGGGTCTACCAGTACATTCCGTTTGCGACGCTGATAGGTTGCCTTACCGGTCTGGGTAGTCTGGCCAGTAGCAGCGAGGTGATCGTTGTACGCACCGCGGGCCTATCCGTTGGCAAGGTGGTTTGGATTGTTATGAAACCGGCTGTAGTGGTGATGATCGCCAGCCTGTTCATCGGCGAATACATAGCCCCTAAAACCGAGCAAATTGCGCAAAGTCGACGGGCCTTGGCCGAAAGCGGCACAGAAAGTTTTACCAGTCGTCGAGGCTTGTGGAATAGAGAGGGAAATCAATTTATGCACTTTAATGCGGTGCAGCCCAGTGGCGTGCTCTACGGGGTGACGTTGATGGATTTCGATGATTCGCGGCAACTCACTTCTCTGGCGTTCGCTCGAAGAGCCAGCTATCAAGAGGGGTATTGGCTGTTGGAGGGGGTAGAGGAAACCCGCTTGACCGAGACCAATGCAACCCGTGTGGAGGAGCACACGCGCCGTTGGGAGTCGGAATTGACGCCTCAATTACTCAATTTTGTTATTGTGCGACCGGAAAAATTGTCAATGAGCGGTCTGCAGACCTATGGCGACTATCTACATCAGCAGGGTCTGGATGCGGGTGACTATCGACTGGCATTTTGGGGTAAGGCGTTGCAGCCGCTGGCGATTTTTGGGCTTGTGTTGGTGGCCGTGAGCTTTGTCTTTGGACCTTTGCGCGGCAGTACCATGGGATTTAAGATCTTCACCGGGGTTCTCGTGGGTATTGCCTTCAGCACCAGCCAGAATTTGATGGGGCCGGCAAGCCTCGTTTACGGCTTTTCACCGCTGCATGCGACTCTGCTACCCATCGTGCTTTGTATTCTTACTGGATTACTTATGTTGAGTCGGACTCGCTAAGCACTGTTGGTTATTTTTTTGGCAGTAGAATGAGGCGAGTATCGGAAAGGTGATCGTGCCAGCTGCGTTGCTCGGGGTCGACCAATACCCATAGATAGCCCACCCCCAGGCATGTAAGCGAAATAATAGCGCCTAGATACCGCACGAAGCATTGCCAGATGGAGGGGTTGCCGCCAAAATCACTAACCAGTTTAATTCTCCAAGCTTGCATGCCCAGAGTTTGGCCCCGCAGGCGCCAAAATGCACAGTAAAACCCGAAGATGCCAAAAAATAACAGCAACTGTAGAAGTGGTCGGTCGCTACCTATGCCCTGTTTGGCCACCGCTTCGCTGCCCATAGTCAGAGTCCGTACGCCCAGTAGAAGTGCGGTAATAAGCATGGCAAAGGCGGCCACCAGTAGCGAATCGTAAGTCATGGTGACGAGGCGTCGGCCCAGTCCAGGGGCATCGTCTGCTTGGGGGAGGATCATTTTATTACAGTCCAGTTTGAGTTCACAGATCAGCGCATGATACATTGCCGGAGAAAATTTCGTTGGCTTGTTCTATATGCGTATTTTGTTAATAGAGGACGATCAGAAGGTCGGCGCTTTTATTGTGACTTCCCTGACTGCGGCGGATCACGAAGTTCAGCACAGCGGAGATGGCAGCCAAGGCCTGGAGCTGGCGCTTTCGGACGAGTTTGACGTCTTGATTGTCGATCGAATGCTGCCGGGTCTCGACGGACTGTCGATTATCAAATCGTTGCGGGCCGCATCAGTTCAAACCCCGGTTCTCATTCTTAGCGCGTTGTCGGAAGTAGATGATCGGGTCGATGGATTGCGCGCCGGAGGCGATGACTACCTTTCCAAACCCTTTTCTGTCGACGAACTTCTAGCGAGAGTTGAAGCTTTGTTACGGCGTCAGCTTTCCAGACCCGAAGCGCCCGTTACCAGTCTGGTAGTGGGCAAATTGACAATGAATCTGCTCACACAACAAGTTTATCGCGCAGAGATTAAAATGGTGCTGCAGCCTCGAGAGTACAAGTTACTAGAGTATTTGATGCGCAATTCCGGAACTGTCGTTACACGCGCGATGCTGTTGGAACACGTGTGGGGTTATCATTTCGATCCGCAGACCAATGTGATCGATGTCCATATCAGTCGCCTGCGGCAAAAGCTTGATCGCGAATTTGACACACCGATGCTGGCCACGGTGCGTGGTGCGGGTTACTGCCTGAATGCGTAGTCCGGGAGTTCTCTCCAGCTACACTTTCCGATTTATTGCCATTTATGTCGCCGGCCTGAGCCTCGCCGTTTTCGTCACACTTGGGTCGATATACAGCTACTACTCCTATAACCACTTTAAGGTGGTGAATGAGAGTATGCGCGAGGAACTCGACGGTCTCGAAACATCCTATAGCGAACAGGGACAGCAGGGCCTGGTCGGTTATATCGATCAGCGCACTCGACAGGGCTTTTACAATAAATTTTTCTATCTGGCCGTCGATAGAAATTTGAGCAAGCTAGCGGGGAACCTTGATGCTTGGCCCGCTCATATAGATCTCCCTGGTGGTTGGCTTAATTTCGAACTCGATATGCGCGAGTGGGGTGGAAATAGTGATGAGGTAGAATTCGTCGCACTTAGTCGTCGTTTCGCCGATGGCGTGCAGGTTATTGCAGCCCGGGAATTCAAAGAAGTCTTCGAGTCTAGTCGACTCGTATGGCAAACTTTGATTCGAACCATGCTGGCCACTTTGCTGTTTGGTTTGTTGGGCGGCTTGATAATCAGCCACTTCACCATGAATTGGATAGCTGGGGTCAGACGCACGGTGGCGGAGATCGCCAGTGGTAATCTCAGTGAGCGGATTGATCCCGCTGAAAGTCGTGGCACCATGCGCGGATTGATTCTTCAAATTAATCAGCTTTTAGAGACAATTGAATCCCTAATGCAAGGCGTGAGGCAAGTGTCGGACAATATTGCACACGATCTGCGTACGCCGCTGACGCGAATGCGCCATCAACTCGAACAACTGCAGGATAGCGGTGATGAATTCCATCAACCCGAGCTGGTGGCAGAGCTAATAGGTGAGTGTGATGAGCTATTGCTTACTTTTGCAGCCTTGCTGCGCATCGCACGGTTGGAGGCTGGAAATCGCAGCTTGGAATTCTCTCCGGTTAAATTGAATCAACTGGCTGAGGACGTAGCTGAGTTATACCAGCCCCTGGCTGAGGAGAGGGACATCAGTCTCGCCTTTGGCCATGGTTTTGACACAGTGGTGCGGGGAGACCGGGACCTGTTGTTTCAGATGCTCGCTAACCTTGTTGATAATGCCGTCAAGTATTCGCCTGTTGGCGGACGCGTGGAACTCAAGGTCGGTAGTGGATTGTTATCGGTAATCGATGGTGGACCAGGGATTCCAGCCGTTGACCACGATAATGTGTTTCAGCGATTTTTCCGATTGGAGTCGAGTCGAGGCTTGCAGCCGGGTAATGGCCTCGGCTTGAGCCTGGTTAAGGCAGTAGTCGATGCACATGGTGGTGAGATTCGGTTAAGTGACAACAAACCGGGTCTTAGGGTGGACGTGTTTCTCCCGGTTATGTAGGAGAAGGGTCCAGTTGAATATGGCTGGTGTCCGGTGGTGGTGCCGTTTTAGTTTGTCGGAACTCATCAGGCAGTACATCACTGCCCTCCGGCGCGAGTTCTATCGAGTCGGTATCGGGAACAACTGCGGCATCGTCCCGCTTCGGAACTACCTCACGAAAATCAGCGCCCTCTGGTACCAGATCTATGTGGGAGACATCCGGATCTACTGTTACTCGTTCGTCGGCAAGATGTGGAATATCCTCGCCAACTTCCGCGGTGGTCAGATGACTGGTGTCGGGAGGAGGAGGGGGCTCCTGCCTGG
>JBLHKV010000236.1:0-6128 GCA_047618115.1 Halieaceae bacterium
TTACCTGCAAGCCAATATCTGATGCGTGGTTTTGCCTGCAGGTTTTTTACCCAAAATGAGCGATTGGCGCGCGCCGTACTGACAATGACGTGCCCCTGTATTCGAATGGCTACCAAAGGCGTACGCCGAAGTTCACCCGATTTGAAGCCGGTGCTCTCTAGTACGATCAAGCCACCCGGCACGAAACGCGGTGAGCCAAGGCCCTTGCGAACCGCGGGTTCGACCACGCGGTTGAGCATACGGAAAAACTCCCGTTCAAGTTTCTGGCGCGATGAGATCACTAGAGATAGTCCTTTGTCAGGTCTACGGAATGTAACCACAGTCGCTCGGCCAACTTCATGTCGCGACCATAGCGAGTACTGGGGGCTGATTTGCAATCGACAAAATACTTGCCAGTGATGCCAGCCGTTTCAGGACTTGCGGCTACATAACATTGCGTTGCAGCACCCTGGCCGACCGTCTTGGCTATCAGTGGTGAGACTAAACTCAATGCGCCCATCAGCAGGCCACCGCCCACATCTCTAGCCAACCCCGTATTGATAACACCGGGGTGTACGGCATTAACACTAACGCCACTGCCTTCAAGATTTCTAGCCAACCTTCGGGCGGTCAATAGATTGGCGAGCTTGGATTGACCATAGAAACGCCAGGGACTGTAGCGCTTGGCGGCGTCGAGATTGTCGAAATCAATTCCCCCTTTGTTTGTCATCGCGTGAGCGCCGCTGGACAGCATTACGATACGGCCTGCGTCGGCGCGTTTTACCTGCTCAAGGAGCTTGTTTACTAATATAAAGTGGCCGACATGATTGGTCGCAAACTGTTGTTCTAGGCCGTGGGAGTGGCTCAGTTTCGCCGGCGCCATGATGCCAGCATTGGTAATCAGAATATCGATGGGTACGTCCATGGCAATGATCTCGTCGGCGCAGGCAGCCACCGCGGCGAAATCGCTCAGCTCGCAAGCCACCCCGGTCGCAGAGCCATCAACCTTGGAGCAGGCCGCCTCGGCCTTTTCTGTGGTCCGTGCCAGGCCGATAACGTGGGCGCCCCGCATGGCTAGTACCCGCATCGTTTCCTCACCCAGGCCGGAATTTACGCCGGTAATTACCGCGGTGCGACCTTTCAGGTCTACTCCTTCGGTTACCTGTTCCGCCGTAGATTTTCTGTTAAACGCCATCTTCGAGCTCCTCTTGTAAACCCATAGTTTACCCGTACTCAGTGATCGGCAACAGGAGTAGCGTTCGATAGTGAGCTTCTGATAGGGTTGTGTGGATACTTCATATTCAATTAATCATTATTTTCGGAAAAACTATGAAACAAACAGATAACCCGGGTCAGTTTGATCACTGGATACGAACCGCGTTTGTTGAGATGAACGCAGAGTTAGAACGACTGTATTTCGCCCAGGAGGACGACCGGGCCAATGTAGACAAGCTGGGTGACAATATTAAGACCCGCCTCACTGAGGAGGGGCGTAGTTTAATTATGAAGCTGCTCCGCGAAGGTAATACCGACGAAAGTTTCGAGGCTACCTTTGATGTTTTGGGGAACGTTGGCTTTTATATGGCGGCGTGTCGTCGGCACGACATTACCGAACCTTCCCGGGAACAATCTTCACCCCTGAAAGAGGCCTCTTCGCTGGCCTTACACCTGGGAGCCTCTCTGGGTGTGGCGCCGCGCTTTGCAACTGCCCACCTGACTACCCACAACACGGCTGTGAGTGGCGTTAGTAAAAGTTTTACCGGTATGCCCGATGAATTTGTTTTTAACGACTACAACACCCGCTCCATACTCTGCTTTAAGCGAGTTTCCGACGCGCTGTTTCGGGTTCTGGCGGTTGGTGTTTCCAGTCCGATTGCCGCAGATTTACTGATGGCAGCGCGCGAGGCTTTAGCCGAAGTGATTGCCAATAACGAACTGCTGTTCAGCAAGCTCGATACCGATCGGTTTTTTTATAGTGTACGGCCCTACTATAAGCCCTACCGTGTTGGGCAACACATCTATCGCGGTGCTAATGCGGGCGATTTTGCGGGCATTAATGTTATCGATATGTTGCTGGGCTTGTGCCGCGCCGATCACTCCTACTACTCTCAACTGCTGGTCGACAAACTGCTTTATATGGTGCCCGACGATCAGGCGCTGCTGAAGGACTGCATGCGCCGCTCCAGCCTTTTGAACGATCTTCTGGCGCTGCCAATTACAGATCAAAGCTGTGACTGGTATCAGCACAATACGCGATTGTTTCTAGAGGTGTGTGATTTGCACGGGCAGACGGCCATGCAACACCACAACCAGTTGGTCAACAAGTTTATTAAGCGGCCATCCGAGAGCATGGATGAACGGCACCTGGACAAAGTGACGGCGAGCGGTCCGCCGCTACCGGTGTTGTTGCGTTCTTTGGAAAAGCTGCGAGATTTGCGTACCGCTGCACCGCGCGATGACATTCCCACCAGTCACGACGACCTACAAACGCTGCGTGATACGCTGTTGACGGCGGGCTGAATCACCTGATGTGCCGCAGCATGAAGGATATCCTGTCTTCGCCGGAGGGATCTTCTATCGAAAATGCCGAATCGGTGACATAGACCACATTGGCGAGCCCCACCTCTACGGCGCGATCCCGCAATGCCAGACCGTGCAGACCGTGGTGGAATAGAAAGTCGACGAGATCCAGCGGCGAGGGTGTGGAGTTGCGGACAAATATAGGCGCGTCGCCAGAATCCATCAAAGCAAGCATATCGACGTTTGCCCGGTACTCAAGATTCTCTGGACTCTCCAATTGTGCGGTATCGGTAAGCCCATTAAAAGCAAGGAGCAAATCGACTTGGCCAACGGCGTTGGCAATTGTGAGGATGTCTGTGCCTCCCAGGATGGGCGCGAGAGGAGCTATAACTGGCTCCAGTACCTCGGACCACCGCATAATGTTGTAGGTAGACTGGGTTGCGAGCGCTGCGACTGCCTTGATACGGGTCGATTGGGTGAGCACCGGATCCGCATTGTCTGGGTCTGCCAGATCATCGTGCGTACCCAGCCACAGCCCGGTTCCAGCTCCAGCCGATACGCCGTAGATCGCGACGTTTTCTGGGTCGATATTGAAGCTGGCCGCGTAATAACGCATAAATTGCAGGCCGCGGGCACTGTCTGTAAGGGATCGAATACTGCCGTCTGGGTCGAGAGGGTCTAGACTTAACAAGTGATAGTTAAAGGTAGCGTAGGCAACGCCTTCTTGCAGAATTGCGCGAATGTCATCGGAGAAATTTTCGTGGGCACTGCTTTTGTCGCCTCCCAGAAACGCGCCACCGTGAATGTATATCACCAGTGGCGTCGGCTGGTCGCTATCTGGCATGTAGACATCAAGCACATTACGCTCACCATCGCCGTAGGCAACATCGGCCGCGAAATTTGCGCTGGTACCGGATAAGTCGATAGGTGACGTCGATAGCACCAACTCAATAGTGGGTGGGGGCGAGGCCGTCTCAACCGGAGTGTCGACATTATCGCCGCCATCGCTGCAGGCAGATAAAACCCCTAATGAGACAAGTAAAATTGGGGCGAGGAGCTGTTTGAGCATGGTTCAGAGACCTAAAATATTTCAATGTGGGCTTGGCAGTGCGGAATTCTAGCAGATAATGTTAGCACTAGTAACATTCGAATAATGGCTTCGGGCTTATCCCACTCTGCGGGCTACACCTTGCCAATAGGGTTCACGCAGGTCTTTCTTGAGGACCTTGCCAGAGGGGTTGCGGGGGATTTCAGCCAGGAATTCAACTTGCTTTGGCAGTTTGAATCCCGCCAGGCGCTCGCGACAGTGATCTACAATTGCATCCAACTGGATCGGCTGGCCACTGGCAGTAACCACGAAGGCGAGAACGGCCTCACCCCAGCGTTCGCTCGGAATGCCAATGACTGCTGCATCGATAATGTCGGGGTGCTCAAACAACGCACCTTCAATTTCGGCAGAATAAATATTCTCGCCCCCAGAGACGATCATGTCCTTGATTCTGTCCTGGATGAACACAAAACCCTCGTCATCCATATACGCGGCGTCGCCGGTAAACAACCAGCCGTCTTTCAGTGTACTCGCTGTAGCTTCGGGTAAGTTCCAGTAGCTGGTCATTATCTGTGGGCCCTGAACGGTTATTTCGCCAATGACACCACGTTCCACTTCCTCGTCATTCTCACCGACGATGCGAATGGATGTGCCCAGCGCTGCTCGTCCGCACGATGCCAGTAAGTTTTCTTCACCGGACATTGCTCGGTGATGTGCTGTCGGTGAGAGTATAGTGACGCAAGCGGTGGTTTCGGTCATTCCAAAGACTTGCAGGAAGCTACACTTGAATACGGACAAGGCTTCGCGAAGGGTTTCCACGGCGATCGGACTGGCGCCATAGGCCATGGTTTGCAGGTGCGGAAACTGTTTTTCCGCGATATTGGGCACGTGTACCAAACAGGCCTGAATCATCGCGGGCACCATGGTGCAGTTAGTGATTTCCTTGACTTGCAGTGCCTCTACAACGGCAATGGGGTCGAAATTTTGATGAATAATCACCGTTGCTCCATTGGTGACGCTGACTTGGTGACTAATGCTTGCGCCGGCGTGAAACATTGGCATCACCAGCAGGAAGCGCGATTGCATCAGCCCCATGTCGAATTGCGCCCCGATCATGCGTGTGTTGGCATCGATGGCCGATTGGCTGAGAATGGCTCCCTTGGGTAAGCCCGTGGTCCCGCTGGTATACATCTGATAGAGGTCGTCGCTGGGATCGCCCTTTTGCGCAGGATTGTGGGTCGATGCGCTGGCAATCCATGGCTCGATATCTGGCCAGGCATCGGAGGTTTCGTCCCTCTCGGCGGCAGAAAAATAATGTTCTACGTGTTCCAGGTCCTCACGTATCGAGTCGATGCCGGTTTGGTACTCCTCTTCGCAGACAAGAATCCGGGCATTACAGTCATTGATGATGTAACGCCATTCCGCCGGTGCGAGGCGATAGTTGAGGGGCACAGGGACTACGCCGATCTTTGAGGCGGCGTAAAAAATCAGCATAAGATCGATAGAGTTACTGGATAACCAGGCGAAGCGGTCACCTCGCTTGAGTCCAGCGCCCAGGCAAGCGTGAGCTATTTGATTGCAGCGTTGGTTAGCTTCGTCGTAGCTATAGGCGGTGCCTCCCATCTCCACACAGGGGTGATGGGGCGCTTCTCCGGCAAAATATTCCATATAATCGTGTAACAGCATGACAACATCTCCAGGGTGTTTGTGGACGTAAGTGTAGACCAGCGTCTAACGGAAACCCAGTGGCGGCTCTGGCGCGGTTGCGCTATTCACTCATTAGTTTGACGGCATGCCCTCTGAACCAGTTAGTCATAACGGTCGGCATCAATCTAAACAGCCACCAGAGCACCCGGTACCGCGCGGGAAATATGATGATGCCCTGGTTGCGTTCGATTTTACCCCAGGCTTTTTCAGCAAAGTGCTGAACGTTCATTGGCTTGGTACTCTCGCGGATCTCCAATTGGGCTTTTATTTGTTCAGAAAATTTCATTCTGCCATAGCGACCACCTGTGAGGATCGCTGTATCGATAAAGCCGGGACAGAGCACGTTGACCTTCACGCCATGGGTCTTCGCCTCCGAACGGAGAGCACTGCTGAGGCTGTACACTGCGTGCTTGCTGGCCGTATAGGCGATCATAGCCGGCGCAATCACCAGGCCGGCAATCGATGCGGTGTTGATGATTTGGCCATAGCCCTGTTTGATCATCAGCGGGTATACAGCCTGAATGCCGTGAACGACCCCCATGAGGTTTACGTCGATAGTTTGCTTCCAATCATCCATATCGTGGTCTATCGCCTCCCCACCGATGCCGATACCCGCGTTGTTGAACATGTAGTCGATTTGCCCCTCGCTCTCATAAACGTCATTGACGACCGTGTTCACGGCGTCGAAATCGCAGACGTTGAGCGCCACCGCACGAGCGCTGCCACCGGCGCTGATAATCCCCGCCACGACCTCTTTAGCGAGATCCTCCTGACGGTCTGCGATAATCACTAGGCAGCCCTTGCTGGCGAGTAGCTCGGCGAAGGCTCGGCCAATCCCCGATGCTCCCCCTGTGATAATTACCACCCTTGTCGT
>JBLHKV010000237.1:0-6100 GCA_047618115.1 Halieaceae bacterium
TCGGGAGCATGCTCTTTGATGGTCGCCAACACTTCCCGCAGGCAGGCCACGCCTTGTTCCGCTGGCACGGTGTACTCCATTTCCATAAAAGGAACGGTACGTGGATGAGCAAGCACCCGGTAAGATAGACCGATACGGTGCTTTCTGTCGCCAAAGGCATAATCCAGTGCTTTGTTGTACACAAAGCTCTCACCGACCGGCAGCTTGCGGGTCATTGCAAAGGCCTCGCGCAGGTCGTTCAACGCCTCAGGGTCGTCTTCGATATTATCGGGCGCGCCCAGCTCTGCCTCATTGGTTACCGAGGCTATAGTGCGTCGGGAGTTGGGTATGGGAAACAGCTCGAATTGCTGATTGTCTCTTGCCAGCGACTCAATATTTTCCAACACCTCATCAGTATCCGCCAACCATTCCTGCTGGTGCAAACGGTGTTTTTCCCGGTTCTGGAAGCGCAGCCGTGTGATTATTCCCAATGTGCCAAGGCCAGCCTGAGCCGCGTGAAACAAATCGGCATTTTTGTCGGCACTGCAGTCAAGCGCATCACCGTTGGGCGTGACAAGTCGCAAGCCCATTACATAAGAAGACATCGAACCAAGATTGACCCCGGTGCCATGAGTGGAGGTGGAGATGGCTCCCGCCATGGTTTGAAGGTCGATATCGGACATATTGATAATTGCCTGATCGATACCTTCCATCAGTGGACCATAGGCAAACAATTTTGTGCCCGCCCAAACTTCGGCTTGCTTTGTCTCTGCGTCGTGACTGATCAATCCCTTGAGCCGATCCAGGGTTACAATGGTATCGTTGCACGGCACCAGGCCGGACCAGGAATGCCCTGACCCCACCGGGCGAATCGGGCTACGTGAAGCGCGCAGCAAGTTAACAACTTCCTCCTCGGAGCGCGGGGCGGCAATATGGCTGGGTTGGCTTTTTTGGTTGCCTCCCCAGTTACGCCATTTAATCTGGCGTTTCCCCGCTCTCTTCTCAGCTGCCGCTGCCCCCAACGGATTCAGCATCAGGGCCGCTGACACTACAGCGCCGGCACCCACGAGTTCGCGTCGAGTCCAGCTATATTTGTCGTCCATCGTTGAGTCTCCAATACCGTAAGATACAGCGAAGTTGTCAGAACTGAAAAACCAAATAGTCGACCGAGAAAGACTCTGGAATTTAAAACACCAGCTGATAAGCTTAACACTGTGATGCAGTGATCGGTTGAATCCACGTCAATTATCTGTTATTCGAACGCTTTCTTCATGGCGAAGCGCTATATTTAGCTCATTGATTTGAATCGCCCCATTGTCTGTTCTAGCAACGGAGTTTCTTCATCTGTATGAGGACCCCCGCCAAGCTAGTGGCGCAGACCTGGATGGTCAGGTCAGATGCGAAGCTTGATCTGAGGTTCTACAGCACACAAATTTTAATTCCAGCAGGGCAGCTCTCAAATAAAGAAATCCCGAGCATTGACATCGTAGCTACCATCCAGGAGCTCACCGCTAATCCAGCGCTCCCCAGAGCTGGTGGTATCCTGGTTTGTAAAGTCCACAAATTCCAGTATGTCGTTAGGTTTCTTGTCTGCATCCAGAACAATCATGACTTCAGGCTTTAACCGCAGAGACGGGTTTTGTTTGATTACAATGCCCACCTCGCCGGTGTTCAACTCAACCAGCACACCAGTTGGGAACAGGCCCAGGACTTGTATAAAAGCCTCAACCAGCGCCCCATCAAACTCCGTGCCCTTGCGCTTGATCAACTCTTGCGCTGCTTCATGGGATGTTCGCGGCCCCGCATGGATTCGCGGCGTTACCATGGCATCATAGGCATCGACAATGCCTGCGATACGTGCAAACTGTGGAATGGCATCGCCTTCGAGGCCATGCGGATAACCCGACCCATCCATCCGTTCATGGTGATACTCAATAATGCCAAGAATTTCTTGGTCCACTGTCCGGCAGTTGGCTACCATTTCCAAACCGAGACGAGGATGCTCCTTGAGAGTTTTACGTAGATCTTCACTGAGCGATCCAGATTCGTTGAGAAGTTCCGCTGGCAATTTTGTCATACCGACGTCGCACACTGCACAACCCACCGCCAATTTTTCGAGTTGATTTTCTTGCAGGCCGAGGTGGCGGCCAAGAATAACGGCCCACAGGGCCATCGAAATACCGTGGTTGTAGCGATAATCTCCACTTTCCCTGAGTCGAAGCAGGGCGGACACGGCTTCATGATTCCGAAACACGTCTCTGATGAGTGGTTGTACTGATTTTTGCACGACATTGATGTCGGTTTCAGCGTTCCCACGTAAAGAACCGAAAACTTTTTCCAGTGATTCCGCCGCGCTTTCGAAGGAAATCTTGGCTTCCAGAAACCCCTCTTTGATCACCAACATACGACGCTCAACGGAATCTCTGGGATCTGCATTTAGTGAAAAGAGTTTTCCCCAACCGGGATGTTCACAGTCTACGTAGACAAACTCGACATGCTTCGAAATTTCAGCAATGTCCTCAGCGTCCCGTACAACGAAGCCCTGCATCATAAACGGTGTTTCCAGCCACGGCCTATCCAGCTCCGACACAAACATCCCCGGCCTCAAATCTGCAACTTCTACCTTTACCAGGCGCACCATTCCTTACCTATTTCCATATAGCGGAGCACATATTGTAATACACATTGCCTGTTATAGTGCCGAAGTCTCTTCATCCTCTGGTCGAATAAATTCGACCCTACATTTGTGTGAGAAGCTCCATAATCTCCGGTCTTCGTACAGATGCATTTGATTACTTATGTCCAATAGCACACAAAAAGTCGGTTTTATATCGCTCGGTTGCCCAAAGGGTGCGCTACCGTGCACTCAGAGGCGGCTTTTCTTAGGTCGTTCTTGTCCAAAACCATCAATTTGCCCATATTCACCGCCAGTACGTTCTACCATCGCCCATCGCTAATTTCCAGGGGGACTACTCTGCCATTGAATGTCAATCTTGCGATGCTGATTTGCGCAGTCCCGTAAATAAAGGTTGATCAAACTTTGGTATGGAACACCGCTGTCTTCAGCCATCTGCTTGAAGTATTCAATGACATCTTCACTGAGACGGATGGTGACAGGTTTTTTTAGTTTGGAAGCATAAGGGTTCTTACGGGACTTCATTTTGGAAAAATCATATTCTTTTTTCATGACGAATCACCTTGATAATGTTGCCGAATAAATTCGACCCTACTTATCTGTGATTCGGTATATTCGCCGGTCTTTGTACAACACCCGTCAGCGCCGTAAAACTCACCAATGAGGACAGCGAATGGCTTGGTGACTCACCTATCGGGCACGAGCTTATTCAAATGTCCTATACGCCAAAACGTGGGGACTTGGTGTGGACGGACTTTGATCCATCTGCAGCGCATGAACAAGCGCATAAACGCCCTGCAATTGTCTTGTCGCCCGAACCTTTCAATAGCAAGCTAAAGCTGGGCCCTGGTAGCACCGATTACAAGTCGGGTTAAGGGGCCGGCTTCGAAGTCGTCTTAAAGAACTGTACAACCCAGGGTGCTATTGTATGCCAGCAGGTAAGAACAATTGATTATGTCGCGCGCGGAGTGAGATACATTGAAAAAGCCCCAGTGGGGGTTACTGACGAAGTGTTGGCGAAGGTGGTGTTGTTGGTCAAATAACATGCTCACCTGGCGAGCCCCCTAATCGGTTTTAACAAGTTAATTATTCAAGGTGAGGAAAACCCAGCCTGGGACAATCAGACTACCGCTCTACTCCATTCAGCGAACGCACTCACCCTGAGACCCCGATAATGATCAGCGGATACCAGATGCCGGCCCAAGTTGAATAGATTGGAAACCGTCGAGTGAGCAGTCACAAATCGCTGTGCCGGCTTCGATGATTTGAATCGTCGCATCACTCGTTCTCGCACTCGAACCGGCTCATGAGATTGCTCTGCCCTGTTATTGGCGTACTGGCTTGTGTCATGAATGACCTCGGGCATAAGTTCTCTGTGTGCAACTCCATAGCTCCGTAATTTGTCTGTAACAATCTTGCGTGGCTCACCGCCATTACTCCGTAAAAGTCTGCTGAAGAAGCGTTTTGCTGTTTTTCCATCTCGCTTAGCCTGAAGATCCACATCCACCACTTCGCCATCTTGGTCGACGGCTCTCCACAGGTAATGCTGCTTTCCCTTGATCTTTTGGTCCGGCACACTGGCGATGACTGAGATTGAATCGGTAGTAGACCCAGACTGTGTAACTGATGATATCTGGAGGAAATTTATGGCGTTTATATGTGTTCATGGCCAGATTATACCGGATGTGGCGTGTTTACTTGGCAGAACCAATCGGGCCATTACCGACAGCGCCACAGCGCTCAATAATGCCACCAGTTTTATGGACGCAGACCAATTGCTGGCCGCCCAAAATACCGAGGATGCCCGAGAGGGAACGGCAGCCTTTTTTGAAAATCGCTACCCCGAGTTTAAATGTAACTAAACCTTATGGAGTGGATCACCCTTCCATCTCTTCGAGCTCCAGACCTCGCGTCTCGGATACCATCTTGTGGACAAAAAAGGCTGAGATAAGTGCACACACGGCATAGCAGCTATAGGCGCCGAGTAATCCGATGCTGGTCAACATCAGTGGGAAACTCATGGTGATGAGAAAGTTGACGCCCCATTGACTCAATCCGGCGATGGCGAGGCCGGAACCGCGAATTTGGTTGGGGAACATTTCCCCCAACATCACCCACATGACTGGTCCCCAGGTACCGTTAAAGATCATGACGTAGGCATTTGCCGCCAACAGGGCAAGCAGGCCCATATTGTCAGACAGGGTCAACTGACCACCGACCACGGCTCCGGTGGAGAACGACAGGGCTACCAAGGACAGCGTTACCGCCATGCCCAGAGAGCCCACAAAAAGCAGTGGCTTGCGACCAATCTTATCAACCAGGCCTATAGTGATCAGGCAAGCCACGAGGCTAACCGCTCCAGAGATAACATTGATCAGCAGCGCATCGGATTCAGAGAACCCAACGGCCTGCCAGAGCACCGCACCGTAGTAGAAAACCACGTTGATACCCACCAACTGCTGGAAAGCCGCGAGCCCGATACCCACCCACACAATTTTACGCACCTTGCCGGTGGAGCCATCCAGAATATCCGAGAGTTGGGGCCGATGGTGGTCTGCCGCCAGTGAATTGTATATGTCCTCGACTTTCTCCTGTGCGGTGGATGGCCCGTATAGGCGGACCAGCACCGAGTGAGCTTGCTCCTTGTTTCCCGACGCGACCAGGTAGCGTGGGCTCTCTGGGATAAATAGCAGCGTTACAAAAAACAGCGCTGCCGGCAGCATCTCTACCCAGAACATCCAGCGCCAGGCCTGGTACCCCAGCCAGAACTCTGCGGTAGAAGAACCGGCAATATCGGCCATAAAGTAGTTGCTGACAAAAGCGCAAAACAGGCCCCCGATAATCGCCACCTGCTGAATGGTGGTGAGGCGCCCGCGGTAGGCCGGAGGCGCTATCTCGCTGATATAAGCCGGGGCCATAACACTGGCCGCCCCCACCGCCAAACCGCCCAGTATCCGGAAAATCACAAACTCCCCAGAACTGGCGGCGACACCCGAGCCCCAGGCGCTGATCAGAAACAGCAGTGATGAAACGATCAGCAGACTGCGGCGGCCGTAGACATCTGCCAGGCGACCGGCAAAAAAAGCACCAGCGGCACAACCGAGCAGCATCGATGCCACATTAAAGCCAGTGCCGACGCTATCCGAATCAAACGCCTGCCGCAGGCCATCGACCGTGCCATTGATGACGCCACTATCGAACCCAAAAAGAAATCCGCCGATAGTTGCGACGCAACTGATGGCGATCACAAAGCCGTGATTGACCGTCGAGTAAGGGTCGCTGTTGTTCATCTTTTTATTCCTTGTGCTGAAAGCAGACCAACCGGTCCACCATATTAACGGAACCACCACTCCAGTAGGCGAACAAGTGTATCGTGATACCAGGGCGCCGAAGGATCCTGTCTCGGCACCTGATATTGCTCACGAAGGTCGACCAGACGTGACTTAATGTCTGTGGTGATCTCTTCATAGCCCGATTTTTCGTACA
>JBLHKV010000238.1:0-6067 GCA_047618115.1 Halieaceae bacterium
ACTGTCCACCATTTTAAGGAGTACTTTTGCCTGCGCGTTGGGTTCAGAGCGACCCTGCTCCCAGTTACGCAGGGTTGAGACATTGGTTGCCAAGAGGCGGGCGAACACAGCTTGAGAGCAGTTGTGTTGTTTTCTGATCTTGGTGATCTTACTTGCACTCAACTTTATGGGCTTGGGAATTTTGAGCTCAGTAGTCTTGAGCGTGATCTTGCCTTCACGCTCAGCTGTGAGAGCGCCGATGCCGTCCATTAATTCGTTGAATAATTCACGCTTTGCCATGTTGGCTTACCTCCGCTTCCAGAGCCGCCTTCAGAATACGCTTCTGCTGGGCGGTCAGGTCACTCATTTCATCTTTTCCATAAATGGTAAACAGCCAAAACTGCTTACCTTCCAAATACCAGTAATATATGAGTCGCGAACCTCCACGCTTTCCCTTGCCACGTTTGGTGGAGGCGACACGTACTTTTCGCAGCCCACCGGTTCCCTGAATCACATCCCCAGCTTTAGGGTTGTTCATCAAAAGTATCTGAAATGATCGATATTCCTCATCAGACAGATAATTTTCACGTGATTTCTCGAAACTTGGTAGTTCTTTAAAGGTTGCTTTCACACGCAGTACTATACGCAAATAGCGTATAGATGCAACCTATGGCTCCGTTCACAGTTGAGTACGGTGTGGGAAATGGAGTTCCGAGGCGAGGGGATTTGTGGCTAAAACGGACCTAGTAAAAAGCGGCTCAATGTATGTGGTAGCGTACCTTAGGGTACCCTAGAGAAACGAACCCAACACATTTTCTATCTAAATCGGTCATTTATTAATCAAAAAGGCTGTAAGCTGCGTATAACTACTCAAAAACAAGTTCAGAGTATGAACTACGAACCCAGCGCATCCCCGCTATTCAAAAGTGGCGTGATATTACCCGATAGAGGGGCAAGATGCTGCTAAAAAGCAGTTATCATCAGCTACTTTCCCACAAACCACGCCATCTCCACCCCACCTCCACCCCACCTCCACCCCACCTCAGACACTCACTCTAATTACACTCGATTCGATGCTATGCTGGGCTGGGTGCAACATCGTGAGATTGCGTGACTTCATGTCCGATTCGACTGTCAAATTGAATCTACAGCCGCCTTTTTTACGACGGCGAGTTCTTCAGCCTGCTCCGCCAGCTTGCGCTGAGGCGGCCTTTGTTATGCCAATTTATTCGGCCAGGGCCAAAGCTTCTTTCCTGAATTCCGGCGAATACTGCCTCCGGGACGTTTGTTTCTTTCCTGATTGTCTTGTCTTGTCTTGTCTTGTCATGGTTCACCTCTGTAGCGTAGTTTACTCGCTTAACAGGATGTCCATCATTAGTGGGCAGGATCAGATACTGGCCAGTCGGGATTGGACGTCACACTTTTCGATTATGCGGACGACCTGGCGACAGTGCTGAATCCTTCTGTTAGTTAATCTGGATGTTCCTGTTCTACAAAATATTCCTCAATTCACTGAAAATCTCCTCACTGGACTAGTGCATAAATGAATTTCTGAGAACAGATCGCCTTGACCTCGGTGGGAGTGCTTCGAAGCATGAGCATAACTAAGATAGTAATGGCCAGCCCCCGAAACTGGACTGAAGGTGGCATCCAAAAGTGGGGAGTGCGTCGCCCCGGCCTCGTCGTCATCTATATGCTGACCTTAGTATTGTCGATCGAGGGATTTGCACAAACTACGGCAGAAAATGATCAACTACTACGCCAGGAAATGGCCTATCACACGGGTGTGCTTGCGTACATTTATGGCTATCCCCTCGTCCACATGCAACAACGAATGCACAACGACACCCACCGGGTCGATCCAAATCAAAGCAGGTATGCCGCGGTAAACAGGTTTTATCAATCCGAGGCTTTGGCGACTCCCGAGACCGCCGGTACCTTGCGCGCGCCCAATAGTGACACGCTATATTTTGCAGGTTGGTTTGATCTCCGTAAGGAGCCTGTCATCCTTCACAATCCCGATACACTTGGGCGATATTTCACAATGGCAGTAACCAACCAGTGGGCGGAAGTGATTCATCTTGGGCGGAGAACCACAGGCACCAAAGAACAGTATCACGCACTGGTAGGACCGGGTTGGGAAGGTGAATTGCCAGCGGATGTAACGGCCGTAGAAATGGACACCTTCATTGTTTGGGTACTGGGGCGGTTGTTGGTTGATGGCAAGGAAGACGAAGCTGCTTCGCTCATAATGCAGAATCAGTTTTGGGCCAGCCCATTGAACACCTGGAATCGAGGGAGGCCTTTGCCCAAAGCCAGTGAGAAATCTGGTGTAGCGATGAATGTGCTGGGTTCACTGGATTATTTTGCGGTGATGAATAGCGCCCTACGCTCGAACCCGCGTCGGCCGGACGAGGCCGCACTAATGAGCCAGTTCAACGACATTGGTATCGGCCCCGATGAGGTATTTCAAAAAGACAACCTGGACCCTGATACAAAAGCGGGACTGGAGCGAGCTATTGTCGATGCACGCAAGCTCATCCGGGCAAGCACCGCTCGCACCATTCCACAGGTCAATCGCTGGATGATCTCGCGGAAAATTGGTCGTTACGGCCATGACTATCTGCAGCGTGCCGCGACTGTCGCCGGCGGCTATGGCAATTTACCCGAAGAGAGCCTGTATGCAGCGACCCTATTTGACCAACACTCAGGCATGCTCCAGGGGAGTAAACGCTACCGAATTCATTTTGCGGCAGATCAACTCCCGCCCGTCGATGGTTTCTGGTCCTTTTCCGTCTATCGCGTGGAAGACTCAAACTGGGAGAAAAACAGCATGCAGCGTTACGGTCTGGGCGACCGCACAGCTGGCCTGCAATACGGCGAGGATGGTTCTTTGATCTTGCAGATTCAGCATGAAGAACCCGACGAAGGTCTCTCAAATTGGCTGCCGGCACCGCAAGGTGGGTTCTATATCATTTTGAGGTTGTACGAACCGCAGGACGCCCTGTTAGATGGCAGCTATGAAATCCCGCCAGTTGAAATAACGGACTAGCTGGAGAGGCAAATGATGGGCGTTCCCATTTGATAAAATTATTCTAACAAGAGCACAATAGCCATGCGTTCAAGTCTTTACTTGGTTGTCTCAATCCTGCTCGGCCCCTTCTTTTGCGCCGCCACAGCCCAGGCAACCTATCGCCCCAATATCGTCATTTTCGTGGCCGACGACCTGGGCTGGGCTGATGTCGGTTATCGCGGTTCAAAGATCGACACGCCCAGCCTCGATAGCCTGGCAGCGCAGGGAGTGCAGCTGAATCGCTTCTACTCGACGCCGATCTGTTCCCCGACCAGGGCGGCCCTGATGACCGGTCGTGACCCCATTCGTCTGGGCGTGGCCTATAGCGTGATCCTGCCCTGGGACAGCGGCGGCGTGCACACCAACGAACACTTCATGCCCGAGTCCTTCCTGACCGCCGGTTACCAGACCGCGATGATGGGTAAGTGGCACCTGGGGCACTCTCAACAGAGCTTTCACCCCAACGACCGCGGCTTCGAGCACTTCTACGGCCATCTGCACACGGAGGTGGGCTTCTACCCACCCTTTGCCAACTTGGGCGGCAAGGACTTCCAGCGCAATGGTAAGTCGATCGAAGACGATGGCTATGAAACCTATTTATTGGCTGATGAGACCACTCGCTATATTAAGGAGCGCGATCAGGACAGGCCATTTTTCCTCTATATTCCCTTCCTGGCACCCCATGAGCCCCTGGATGCGCCCCAGGCGTTGAAGGACAAATACAAGGATCTGGAGGACAATCGGTCCGATGCGCGGAGTGTGTCGGATATGATCGGCCGCGAAGCCAAAAAGTCTGGCTTCCCGAGCCGCGTGCCGCTTTACGCGGCGACGGTAGAGGCCATGGACCAGGCGATTGGCCGGGTGCTCAAAGCCCTTGAGGAAGAAGGACTTGAGGAAAACACCATCGTGCTGTTCTTCTCCGATAATGGCGCCAGCCGTGTCTACACACAGGGCGGGGGCGACAACTCTCCCTATCGGGGCGGCAAGGGTGAAACCTATGAGGGCGGCATTCGCGTGGTTTCCTTATTGCGCTGGCCGGCGCAGATCCCAGGTGGCGGTAAACTGGACCAGATGATGACGGTGATGGATGTGTTCCCCACTCTGGCCGCCGCCGCGGGGATAACACCCGGTAATATCATGCGCATGGACGGCGTTAATATGTGGCCAGCGATTCGGGGTCAGGAGAAGACCGAGCGGCCAGAACTGGTGTTTTTCACTTCCGAGATCCCGCGCTATGGCTCCTTCAGTTTCGCCGCCATCGGCGAGGAATGGAAATTGGTGCAGTGGGTGGAGCAGGATCTGACAGAGACCCGTGTCAAAAACACCTTGTTCAATCTAAGCGATGACCCCTACGAGTACCAGGACCTCTCAGCTCAGCATCCCGAGCGGGTTGCGCAGATGGCAGCCGCCATCAAGGAGTGGAGAACTTTACACCCGATAAACGGCGTACGGGCCACACTCAGCGCTCCCCCCGGCTGGCGAGCGCCACTTGATTGGGCGCACTACCCGGTGCCCACTGAGGAACTACAGAAGGACCCTGCCGTCAGTATGGCCCCCGATAAGCGGTCCCTTTGGGGGCTGGACTATCTCATGGGTGAGCGAGGCCGGATGATTTACAACTGCGAGCGCGTCAGCATGGAAGATGGCATATGCCGCTTTCGTTAATGAGGGTAGATTCGCGATAGACAGTGAATAATGACCGGGGGTTGAGGGATGCTGCCTAGAGCGACAGGCCTATCCGGGGGGTGCGGCCATAATTTTGGATGCAATTTAACAACAACCGATTGGTGCTGAATGTCACCCTGTTCCATACGGAATATGAAGATTTCCAGGCCCAGGCCACCGAGTCAATGCTACTCCTGGATGAAGATGGCAACACCACGGATATAGATGGCAATGGCAAGCCGGATGAACGGTTCAGCTTTATCCTGACCAATGTAGGGGAAGTCACCAGCATGGGCATCGAAATCGACTTTATTGCCCAAACCACCTGTGGCGACTCACCGGCCAACCAGGATCTGAGTGGAGGCGCGTTGCCTTTCTCCCCGGACTGGAAGCTGACCTTGGCCGCCAACTTTGTGATCCCCCTGGAATCCAAGCCCTTTGATATCCTGTTGAAAGCGAACTATCGTACTCAAGATGACATTTTGTATTCCATCGATCAGGATCAATACCAGCGACAGGATGCTTACCAGGTATTGGACGTAGCCGTCATGCTACGCGATAAGGACGATCATTATAGCGCTAGTGTATTTGTCAAAAATGCGCTGGATGAGGGCTACGTATCCAATATTTCGGCCAAGAACGAAAACCTGATATCCAACGGATACGCCCAGTTTCATCCCCGTGCCTATGAGCGGCAGCTTGGGTTGGAACTGCGGTATAACTGGTTCTAATGCATCTTGTTTTTAGTGCCACATCCGTGCCGGCTGCGGGCTTCTCAATAAAATTTTCAATAGCGTGGCGACTGGGCACGTAATGGAGACGATGGCATGGCGATACGAATAGTAAACTGGGGCGCAATGGTGCTGCTGACGCTGGGGCTGGCGGCCTGTGGTGACTCACCTGCGACTATCGATCTCAAGGTGATTGATGCAGACGAGACCGGCCGCGGCAGCGTTAGCCTGAACGAGGGCTGGCAGTTTCGCGTTGGCGAAGGGCACTCGCTCAGCAGCATGGCGGTTTTGGATGACAGCTGGTCAGCGGTGGTGCTACCCCATACCTGGAACGCCGAAGACGGTGCCGATGGTGGCGACAATTACTTTCGCGGTGACGGCTGGTATCACCGCAACTTAACCGTTGCGAAGGACTTGGCGGGCCGGCGCTTCTATTTGCATTTCAATGGTGCCAACCTGGTGGCTGACGTCTATATCAATGAGCGTCACATAGGCCAACACGCTGGCGGCTACAGCGCTTTCCGCTTTGATATCACCGATTTCCTGATACTGGATGAAGCCAATGTGTTGTCGGTTAAAGTGAACAATGCCCGCAATGACGATATCCCTCCGCTGGCGG
>JBLHKV010000239.1:0-6050 GCA_047618115.1 Halieaceae bacterium
TATACTTGTGGCACTGTATTAGCGGAGAAGACCTGATTCCGGGGCTGGATATTATCTAGCCAGCTCGTTGGCCTATATTCCATCGCGCGGTGAATTGGTACTATAGCGCCGTTATGTTTAATCTATTTGATACAGAAATAGAAAGTTTAGGAATTTGGAGCGGTTTGTAACATGCAAAGATTGGCTTTTTCACTCATTTTTTTACTTAGTTTGTCGGCCTGTAAGGTTGTTGTAGAAGTACCCGAGGGCGGCTATGTTGTCTCCCAATCCGGTGCAAATGACTGCATTCCTTTAGATGACGGGCTGTCCGCTCCCCTCGGCTCTCTAGTCGACAATGGCCGCTATCGCAGTCTGCCGGGCTCCGGCAATGTCTCTGCTCAGCACGACGAGAATTTCCACTGCGAAATCGAGATAAATGATGCCAGTTTCAACGAGAGCCTGACCGCGGTTCCCTACGATGGCTACCAATTCAGTCACTGGAAAGAGGGTGGCATGTACGGTGGCGCGGTAAACGATACCGTTCAATTGGTTACCGTCGGTTTTGACTCTGTCGATGTACTGCTTGCATTGCTGGCATCGAACGTGAGCTATGATTTACAGCCAGTGTTTGAGCGCGTGAGCATCGACGGCAACGAGTCTGACTGCAGTCGCTTCAGCGGTAGCTTCGAACGTATTCAGGACATCATTTTTGAGGGCTACGACTGCACGAACAGCGCCTGCCACAGCGGTAGCAACGCATCCGGCGGCCTCGATCTGAGTCCTTCGGTGGCGTACAATAATCTATTCCGCGTTAATTCGGCGGCGTCGCTTGTCGACCCTTTGCAACTTGTCTACCCGGGCGAACAGAACCTCAGCTTTTTGTTTCATAAGCTGGAAGCGGCTACAGCGGGAACGGCGCTCCCGGCGGGCGGCGGTGGAGCGATGCCCGTGGGCGGGGCTATTAGCGCCGATCATCTGGAGGCATTACGTCTGTGGATTCGCAACGGAGCGCCGGAGGAAACCGATGTAGACGATGTCGCCACGCTGTTGGGCTGCGATCAGCCCACGCCTTTACAGGCCAACAAAATTGATCCTCCGGCAGCTCCCCCAATCGGCGAGGGTGTGCAACTGGTAAGCGGCCCCTGGGCGGTGCAACCGGATAGCGAAAACGAGGTCTGCTACGCAACTTACTACGATCTGGAGAAGACGCCAGGCTTGCTGCCCGAGTGGGCCAAAACAAGCTGTGAAGGAGGAATTTTCGATGATTACACGGGTTCTTGTTTTGCCGTCGATTCACAAACACTGACGCAGGACCCACAGTCGCACCACAGTATTATAAATGTGTACGTCGGTACGACGCCGGTGGACGACCCCTCTTGGGGTGAGTGGCAGTGCCTGAATGGGCCCAGCGTCGGTATGAGCTGTGACCCCACCCGGATTGGCGAGCCCGTTGCTGCAGGTGGCGCCGATTGTGGTGGTGATCTGTTTGTCTGTGGAACGCCCGCGAAAAAATCCATTGCTTGTGTCGGTTGGGGTGCCGGGGATCAACGGTACAAGTCTGTTTCTCTTGGCGGTAGTCAAGCGCCGATATCCGCTAGCGTACTGCAAGATGGTGTTTATTCGGTGGTGCCCAGCAAGGGTGTGATTGCTTGGAATTCCCATGCTTTCAATCTCTCCGATGAAGCCACAACTATCGAGCAGTACAATAGCTTTACATTTGCGGCTGCCGACGCTCGGGTCTATCGAAACCGGGGTATATTTGACGCGCGAAATATATTTGTCGCCAGCGTGCCACCTTATGAGGAACGCACTTATTGCTCCGCCTGGACCCTGCCACAGGGTGCACGATTGACTACCTTGAGTTCTCACATGCACCAGCGTGGCGTCTTTTGGCAGAGCTGGCTGCCACCCCAGGAGCCGAGTTGTAAGCCCTGGAATGGTTGCACACCCAATACTGAGCCAGCCGATTATGTCAGTCGGCTCTACAACGATCCGTCGTATCTGGACTACAAGCCGCCACTACCATACGACGGCGCTAGTGATGCTGATCGAACCATCAAGTTCTGCGCAACCTACGATAACGGATTGAACTATCCAGACCTGCTTAAGCGAAACTCCACCTCGGTTGGTTCGACTTGTTACGGCGCTGCATTTTGCGCCGGTGGTGCAACCCCGGGCCTGGCCTGCGGTAGCGATGACAGCGTGTGCGGTGACGGTGGTGTGTGTGATGCCTGTCCGGTGACCGGTGGGTTCACCACTGAGGATGAAATGTTCCTCCTGCTGGGAAGTTACTACATAGTCCCCGAGAGCGAGCGCAATTAGACCGGTTCCGCTGGGTAATTCTCAGCGGTTATTTTACGGGCTGGGAGGCACCGTCTTTGGCGTCAAGGAAGCCGCCTACGTCGTTTTTGTGCTACTTTTCTATACTCAGGTGCTGGGGCTTAGTGGCGCGGCCACTGGTGCTATTTTATTTATCGGTCTGCTCTGGGACGCCGTCAGCGACCCCTTAATCGGCATCTGGTCGGACCGTTTGCGAACCCGCTGGGGGCGGCGTCATCCAATGATGCTGGCGGCTGCACTTCCCCTTGGAGTAGGTTTTATTGCCTTGTTTGCGCCACCGCCAAGCGTGGTCGACGATAAATTCTTACTGGGCAGCTGGCTGTTATTCTGGTCGCTGTGGATTCGCACCTCCATTACCCTGTTCAGCATGCCGCATCTGGCGCTGGTGGCTGAAATTTCCAGCGACTACCACGAGCGCAGCAGCCTGTTGGCCTTGCGCATGGGCTTTATGTTCCTAACCGCCGTGCTGCTTCCGGCTGGCGCCCTGTGGTTGTTGTTTGGGGTGACCGATGGTGGGGATGGGCGGTTTGTTGCCACCAATTATCCTCTCTACGGTTGGGCTTCCTGCATTGTGGTGCTGTTGGCGGCGGCGGGGTGTATCTGGGGTACGCGCAAGAATTTTGTCCCGGTATCTCGACTGGTCGACAGCGGGGGCGACGATCCCGGGCTACGCGGCATGTTCCGCGACTTTGTAGGCACGCTGCGCATCAGAAATTTTCGATACGTTTTACTGTACGATCTGGCCAGCTCAACGGCTTACGGTATTTTGGTCGCTCTGAATATTCTGGCGTGGACCTACTACTGGGAGCTGAGCGCCATCGAGGTCTCCTTGGTCATGGCACTGCCATCGTTGTTGGCGGTGCCGCTGGCGGTGTGGTCGATGGGACCTCTGGGTCGCCGTTGGGCCAAACACAAAATCCTGAATACCGCCATCGCGCTAATGATTCTGGATGCGGTGTGGGTGTTTCCGCTGCGGCAGTTTGAGTTGATCCCAGACAACGGTCATCCCTTGGTGTTTGCAGCGCTATTTTTGCAAATGTTTATCTGGATGTATTTGTTTGTGCTGCGAGTGGTTGCAGCATTTTCCATCACGGCCGATGTCACCGACGAACACGAGCTGGAGCACGGCACGCGACAGGAGGGAGGTTTTTTTTCTGCGCTAACCTTTACTAGTAAGCTGGCCTCGGCCCTGGGACCACTTTACGGGGGGGTTATTCTCGACCTTATCGGTTTGGAGGAGGGCATGTTGCCCGGTGCGGTAAGCCAGAGCACCCTCGATGGGCTCGCCGTGGCCATGGCTGCCGGTGTCATCCCGCCATTGATTCTCGCCTGGTATTTCAGTTTTCATATCACCATGAGCGAGGCGCGTTTGAAGCAAATTCAAGCCGATCTCGCCCTAAAATCGAGTTAGCGATCAAGGTAGATAGCGAGAGATTCTCAGCAGGGATTCGTTATACTTGCGCCAGGTTTAACATCTGGTCCATTCCAGGGAACAACTATGAGTAATGCTCAGCATGTAAAAGTCGACGATGTTGTTGGCTATGGGCGCCTGGGTCTCAACGCAGTGACCGGTGTGGTCGATCTGGTTGAGTCCATGCACGCCACGATTGCCCGTCGAGTCTCACCTTTCAACACCATAAAGGACGATACCACCACCACCGGGATTACTGGCGCGGTGTACCGTACTATTCGGGGAGTGCCTCGAACGCTGGACAAAATTCTGGACCTGGTCCAGATAGATACAGGTGAAGAAGGCGGGGCAGTTTCCTCCGGTGAACGGGACCTCGCACACGGCATTCTCAACGGCGTTGTTGGCGATCACCTGCAGCATAGTAATAATTCACTGGCCATTAATATGGGCTTTCGGCAGGGCGGTCGAAAGCTACCGCTGTTCGCAGCTGATCTGGCCGAAGCGGTAGCCGACCCCAAGCCAAAAATACTGCTGATGATTCATGGTCTATGTTTGACAGACCTGCAGTGGACCCGCGGCGATCACAATCACGGTGTGCGCCTGGCCGAGGCTTTGGGCTACACGCCGATATACCTTCACTACAACACCGGGCGCCATATTTCCCACAACGGCCGGGAACTGGCGGAATGCCTGGACACACTGATGGCAAGTTGGCCGGTGCCGGTTGAGGATTTGTCGATAGTTGCCCACAGCATGGGGGGTCTGGTGTCGCGCAGCGCGCTACACTATTCTGGGCAAAGCGGTCGGCAAAGCGAATGTAGTTGGCCCAGCAAACTGCGCAAGCTGATATTTTTAGGCACGCCTCACCACGGCGCGCCACTGGAACGCGGCGGAAATCTGCTCGATAAATATATTGAGTACAGCCCTTTCACTGCGCCTTTTACGCGTTTGAGCAAGATACGCAGCGCCGGTATCACCGATTTGCGCTACGGAAATTTGATCGACGAAGACTGGCACGCCAACGATCGGTTTGCACACAGCGGGGATCAGCGCCAAGCGCTGCCGCTAGGTGGCGACACAAAGTACTACGCGGTGGCAGCGACAAAATCTTTGCAGGATGGCGCGGTGGCGAGTTCGCTGATTGGCGATGGTCTGGTACCCACCGATAGTGCTCACGGCGAACACGCGGAAGCGGCGTTCTGTTTGAATATTCCGGCGCAGCGCAAAGCGATTTTTTATGGCGTGAACCACATGGAGCTACTCGGCAAGCCCGAAATCTATCGTCAGCTGCATGATTGGCTGGCCTCTTGCTGACCTCGGGCTGACAAGTGTGGGAAAAAACATCGTAATTTGTGCCGACGGCACCTGGAATCGACCGGAAGAAAAACTCGACGAGGATTACCCCACCAACGTATTGCGGCTGGCGCGCGCGATTCGCCCAGCGACCGCGAACGGCGGCCAGACGGTATTTTATGACTGGGGTTTAGGTTCCTATCACGATAAAACCAGCGCGGGTATTACCGGCGCGGGTATCCAGAAAAATATTCAAGACGGCTACCGTTACCTTGTGCAGAATTACAGCACAGGCGATAAAATTTTCTTGTTTGGATTCAGCCGCGGAGCCTATACCGTGCGAGCGCTGTGTGGGTTGATTTATAACTGCGGCATCCTCAAGCGCGAATTTGCCCGGCACATCCCAGACGCCTGGGATATGTACCGCGCAGATGGAGAGGAGAACGCACCCGCTAGCGCCGCGGCAAAAAGCTTCCGCAAAGAAAAGTGTCACCGCTCGCGCCGGGTTCACTTCTCCGGTGTTTGGGATACGGTGGGGGCGCTCGGTATACCGGTCAGCTTTCTTGGCCTGTTTAATCGGGAGGACGAGTTTTACGATACCAAGATGGGTTCCAATATCACCTTTGCGCGTCACGCGATGGCCATCGACGAAGTACGGGAAGATTTCTTACCCACCATTTGGCAGCCGCGCCGGGAAGTCGACCTCAAGCAGGTCTGGTTCGCTGGGGTGCACTGTGATGTCGGCGGTTCCTACCAGCCCGATGAGAAGCGCAAAACCACTGCCAGCGATATTCCGCTGCGCTGGATATTGAACCAAGCCAGCTTGGCGGGCTTAACGGTTGAGTCGCATCTTCTGGACAGTATTGGCGATGACACGCAGTCTGGCTTGCACAAATCCCGCACCTCCTACTTTCGGCTAAAACGCGAGGCGCAGCGCGAGATGGCGCCACTGGACGAGCGCGGTAGCGTCATTCCAACCCTGGTGCACAGCTCGGTCAGGCAGCGGTTTGACAGCGATCCACAGTAT
>JBLHKV010000240.1:0-5981 GCA_047618115.1 Halieaceae bacterium
GACCGATCCCGCCATATTCAGGGAGATGGGTGAGTTGGGGTTACTGGGTTCTACTATTGATGGTTATGGCTGCCCCGGTGTCGACTATATCTCCTATGGCTTGATAGCCCGCGAGGTCGAACGCGTTGACTCGGGTTATCGTTCGATGATGAGCGTGCAGTCCTCGCTGGTGATGTACCCCATTTATACCTATGGCACAGAACAGCAACGCGAGAAGTATCTTCCAAAGCTGGCGACCGGCGAATGGATTGGTTGTTTTGGGCTTACCGAGCCGGATCACGGTTCTGATCCCGGCAGTATGGTGACCCGGGCGCGCTCTGTTGACGGCGGCTACTCACTGTCCGGTGCGAAGATGTGGATCTCTAACAGCCCCATCGCCGATGTCTTCGTGGTGTGGGCCAAAACGGACGACGGCAAGATTCGCGGCTTTATCCTTGAGAAAGGAATGGACGGGCTAAGCGCACCAAAAATTGAAGGCAAACTTGCACTACGCGCGTCCATTACTGGTGAAATTGTGATGGACGAGGTCTTCATCAGCGAGGATCAGCTGATGCCAAATGTTGATGGCCTACGGGGACCATTTGGGTGCCTGAATAATGCCCGCTTTGGTATTGCCTGGGGTGCATTGGGAGCTGCCGAGGCGTGCTGGCATGCTGCGCTGGACTACGTGATGGATCGCAAGCAATTTGGCCGGCCATTGGCTGCCAACCAGATTGTGCAATTGAAGTTGGCCAATATGCAAACCGAAATCAGCCTCGGTTTACAGAGTTGTTTCCGGGCGGGAGAGCTGATGGATGCTGGCCAAATATCGCCCGAGTTGATTTCTTTGATCAAGCGTAACTCCTGCGGAAAATCATTGGATATCGCCCGGGTTGCGAGGGATATGCTGGGTGGCAACGGTATTTCAGACGAGTATCCCGTTATGCGTCACATGGTGAACCTGGAGGTGGTTAACACCTACGAGGGAACCCACGATATCCACGCACTTATTCTCGGTCGTACCCAGACTGACATTCCCGCCTTTTAGAGGTATTGGCTGTGGGTGCGCTGTCTCATATTAAGGTGTTGGATCTCTCTCGCGTACTCGCCGGTCCCTGGGCGAGCCAGATACTCGCTGACCTCGGGGCGGAAGTCATTAAAATTGAAAGCCCCGAGCGAGGAGATGATACCCGCAGCTGGGGGCCACCATTCCTGCAAGATGAAACAGGGCAAGACACGCAGGAGTCCGCCTACTTTTTGTGTACCAACCGAGGTAAGCAATCGGTTTGTGTCGATTTGAAAAGCGAGCAGGGTCAAGAAACGGTTCGGGCTTTGGCGGACCAGTGTGACGTCGTATTAGAAAACTTTAAGGTAGGCGGAGCCGCAAAGTTCGGCTTGGATTACGAAACGCTGGCATCTCGCAATCCTCGGCTTGTGTATTGCTCTATTACCGGCTTCGGGCAGACCGGTCCAGCAAAACATCGCCCGGGCTATGACTTCCTGGTGCAGGCCATGGGTGGGCTAATGAGTGTCACAGGTCAGCCCGATGGCGAGGCTGGAGCAGGCCCGCAAAAGGTTGGGGTTGCACTCACCGACATTATGACCGGCTTGTATGCAGTCATAGGTATTATGGCGGCGCTGACTGAACGCGAACTTTCGGGAGAGGGGCAGTCGGTAGATCTCGCACTGCTCGATGTCACGGCAGCGACGCTGGCTAATCAGGCCAGTAATTATCTGGTCGGTGGCGTGGTACCGGGGCGGCTGGGTAACGCGCACCCTAATATCGTTCCCTACCAAAGTTTTGTGGCAGCCGATGGGCACCTGATCGTAGCGGTGGGAAATGATGGTCAATTCGCGCGCTTTGTGGATGAACTTGGCAGTCCGGAATTGGCTGAGGACGGCCGTTTCATTACCAACGCCGCCAGAGTGAAGAACCGGGATAGCCTTGTGCCATTGCTACAGGCCAGGATGTTGGAACGCTCCAAAGCCGAGTGGCTGGCCGCATTAGAGGCCGCAGATGTTCCTGCAGGTCCGATCAATAAAATCGATGAAGTTTTTGCCGAGCCACAGCTCCAGTCTCGTGGCATGCAGGTGAACCTGGCTCATCCCGATAATCCCGAACTACAGGTTGTGGGGAATCCTATCAAACTGTCCCGTACACCGGTGGAATACCGGCGGCCACCACCCAAGCTTGGTGAGCACACAGATGCCGTGCTGGCATCGCTGACACAGGTTGCTACAGATACAGTTTGATTGTTGGTAAATACTAGAGCCGCAATGCATAGTTTTTAGTTCGTCTATTGTTGGAGGCGCCGTAACATTCCCTCAAGCCCGTTGAGTTTCACCTCATAGATCAATGCCAGTTGCGCGCCCAGCTTGCCCTGAGGGAAGCCCTTGCTGTGATACCACACCAGATAGGGCTCGGGAAGATCAAGTAGCTGACGCCCCTTGTACTTGCCATAGGGCATAGTCTGATTGATGGCGTCCAGTAAGTCCTTGTTATCCATGCCTTACTCCGCGCTCAGCGAGCCAGATGCCGCCGAGCACCAGTCCCAGAGCAACGCCGTGATAGACGCGTATTGCCTCGCCGAGATACAACACCGCGATCATAGTACTAAACACAGGAGTAAGGTTAATGAAGATTCCCGCTCGTCCCGGTCCAATGATCCCAACGACTCGAATGAAGGCCAGTTGGGCTAGCAGTGATGGGAACAATGCCACTAATACGATCACACCCCAGCCGCGCAATGTCGGCGCCTGAAGTTCGCCAAGCCAAGCTTCTACGGCCACCATCGGCAACGACACAAGAAACGCGGATGCCGCCAGCACTGTGAATATGCTGATTGCCGATGCCGTTGGCCGCTTCTGCAGCGACACCGTGTATCCGGCATAGAGTATAGCGGCGAGGACAACGAGCATGTCCCCATTATTCAAGCGCAGTTGCAGTAAGCGCTCTGGACTGCCGCCAGAGGCGACCACGGCAACTCCAACCAACGTCACACCGGCACCCACCCACTGTAGCTTTCGTGTTGGTGTTCGGTATGCCAACAACGCACCGAGCAGAACGAATACCGGCGTGATGCCTGAAATGATACCCATATTAATTGCTGTCGTGTGATGCGCGGCAACGTAGAACAAGCCATTGAAGGAGGCGAAGCCGAGGGCGCCCATAGCGAATAGAAATCCGAGGTGTGGCTTCAGGTTCGGCCAATCGCGGGCCAACATCTTTGTGTTTAAGGCCAGCAGTAGTGACAGCACCAGAAGCCAGCGCAGCGCCACGACCATCATGGGCGACACCTCGCCCACAGCCAGTTTCGCCAGCGTCGTATTGGCGCCGAAACAGATCGTTGTGAAGGTGAGCAAAAGGTATGCGCTCGCCGTGCTGCGCGTGCGATTTTCACTAGGGCTAACTTGCATGTTTGTTAAATTTCGAAGACCTGTGTTCATAATCTGCTATCTGGATGGGGGAAACGATAATACACGGAATTGCCAGGTTCGGTTGCCGCATAAAGGGCTCACGATCAGTTGCTGCGGACCACCGATATGCTGACAATGGCCTTATCACCTTGCTGATGGGAGAACACTTGGTAAGTGAGTTCTCCCTTTTTGAAAACCGCCGCGAAGGGCAGTTGATCCAATACTCCCAATTCCCTCATTTTCGAGGTTGCGATGGTTTCATTTCGGACCCAACTTTCATCCGTCAGTGTTGATTCAAAAAATGATCGCAGCGAAGCGCTGTCGAAGTTGCTTCGCAGTTTCACTGTCATGCCATTTTCCAGTGTCGAGTTATCCCGCCCCACGTCAATGACTTCCGCGCCAGGGAGCTGCGGCAGCCCCATCTCGACATAAAGATCAGGGTAGGCCAATGATGCCGTCTCTGGCAAAGAGGTCTCGGCATGGGTCGCCATCAGGCCTAGACAAAGGCATAATCCGCTGAGCGACAATATGAGCTTTTTCACGTGATCTCCCTTCCCTTCAAATACGTAGTGGTCTCACTATAGTAACAGGGTCGGATACTTTGGACTTCCCGGCATTTATCAGACTGCCTATTGGTCCCATCTAACCTGACGAAGTACAATCACCTTAATGAAATACACTGATGTAGTCGCGGCGGCAGACGCCATAATCGAGCAAACCAAGGGTTGTATCGTACTGGGTATGCCGTTGGGCATGGGTAAGCCCAATCCACTGGTTAACGTCCTGTTTCGCAGAGCACTGGGTGACAGTCAAATCTCCCTTACCATTCTTACTGCTTTGTCACTGGCCAGGCCATCCCCGCAGGGTGAGTTACAAAAGCGATTTCTTGAGCCTGTGATCGAGCGTGTCTATGCCGATTACGAGGAGCTGGAGTATTTGCAGGCTGCAAGAAAAGGCACGCTGCCAGCTAATATTAACGTGCATGAGTTTTTCGTACAGCCGGCCAGTGAGCTGGGGAACAGCTACACCCAGCAAAACTACATCAACAGCAACTACACCCATGCTGCCAGGGATATGAACAACCGCGGCGTAAACGTGGTTGCCCAATGTATTGCACGGCGTCAGCGAGATGGCGTAGAGCAGCTCAGTCTGAGCTGTAATCCAGAAATTACGCTCGATGTGTTACCGCTGCTGAATCGTCGTCGGGGCAACGGCGAGCAGATCATTCTGGTGGGGCAAATACATCCTGATATGCCCTTTATGGAAAACACAGCGATCGCTTCAGATGGCTTGTTTGACATCGTTATCGACGATCCGGCCTATACCAGTCAATTGATCAGCACCCCGAATACGCCAGTTGGCATGGTTGAGCATTTTATCGGATTGGGTGCGAGTGCGCTGCTCAAGGATGGTGGGACGATTCAGGTAGGTATTGGAACGCTCGGCGATGCCGTAGCCAGTGCCACCTTGTTGCGGCAACAGGACAATGATAGTTACCGACAGCTGCTTGGTGAGTGTGACCTAACGCCCGACCGCTTTCCCGCGTTGGCAGAAACCGGCGACCCGGGTACCTTTCGTCGAGGGCTGTACGGCTGTAGCGAAATGTTTACCTACGGTCTGCTACATCTTATCAAGGCGGGTGTTATCAAGCGTGAGGTCGTTGACGGTAATGACCGCTCCGTCTATATGCATGGTGGGTTTTTCCTCGGTCCCAATCAGTTTTACGAAGAACTGCGCGGTCTGTCATCGGAAATGCACTCTCATATCGACATGACCCATATCAGCTTTGTTAATTCGCTACTCGGTAGCGAGGAATTGAAGCGTAGCCACCGTATTGATGCACGCTTTATAAACTCCGCGTTCTCGGTAACCTTGCTCGGGGCGGGTATCGCAGATCAATTAGAGGACGGCCGAATCCTCAGCGGAGTGGGTGGGCAATACAATTTTGTTGCCCAGGCACACGACCTTGAAGGCGCACGCTCAATCTTGATGGTGCGAGCGACCCGCGAAAAGGATGGCCAAACCACCTCCAACCTGCTGTGGAACTATGGACACACGACGATACCCAGACATCTGCGCGATATAGTGGTGACCGAATATGGCGTCGCTGATTTACGGAGCAAGACCGATGCAGAAGTGATCGCGGCGATGCTGAACATAGCTGATTCCCGCTTCCAGCAAGAATTGATGGAGAAGGCCAAGGCGATGGGGAAGCTGCCCTCGAGTTATCAAATTCCGAGCTGTTACCACAATAATACACCCGAGAGGCTGAGGGGAATTTACCAAGCTCACCACGATCTGGGCCGCTTTCCGGAATTTCCATTGGGTAGCGATTTCACCTACGTCGAAGAAACGCTGCTGGCCGCTCTCACCTGGCTCAAGAACCACATCAAACCCTCGAGCATGATGGAACTGGCCAGAGTCAGTCACATCGATGATGCCACCGAACAACACTTCATGCCTCACCTGGAACGGATGGGGCTTGCCAAGCCCAAAGGTTTGCGTGAGAAAGCCTACAAACAGCTGCTTCTGATGGCGCTTATTTCAGATACTATGGTTACCGATGACTAACGATCAGTTATATC
>JBLHKV010000241.1:0-5899 GCA_047618115.1 Halieaceae bacterium
CTGGAACAGTTGGAGCTCAGCATCCACGATGCGCGCATGTATACCTCCGGAAATAACATGACGATTGACACCTTTTTTGTGCTCGACGCGAACGGCGAGGCTATTGCCAGCGACCAGCATCGAATTACACACATTCGGGAGACGTTAGAGATCGCGCTAGAGGATGTAAGCCATTACCCAGAAATAATTCAACGGCGAACGCCGCGACAGCTGAAGCATTTTTCTGTACCTACTCAGACCCGGATGAGTTCCGACGCAGATAACGGCTTCACCGTACTGGAAATTGCCACCCCCGACAGACCGGGGCTACTAGCTAAAATCAGCAGGCTTTTTCTCGAATTCGAGATTGACCTGCAGGCTGCCAAAATCGCCACTTTGGGCGAACGGGTCGAGGATATTTTCTTTATTACCGATCGCGAAAAACGCATGATTGACGACCCTGAAACCTGTGCACAGCTGCAAGCGGCAATCTGCCGCGAGCTCGATGCACAAGCAGCCGACTGATGCCCTGGACAAACAGAGCCACACAGAAATGAACCCAGATCTCGATTTGCTCCATCCCTATCCGTTCGAAAAATTACGGCATCTGCTACTGGGGGTAAATCCGCCAGCAGCTAAGACCTCAATCGCCCTTTCTATTGGCGAACCTGCCCACGCTGCACCACAAGCTGTGTTGGATGCTCTAACTGCAAACCTCGGCGGCGTCTCCAAATATCCGTCCACCAAAGGCATACCCGAACTTCGCAGTGCGATAGCACATTGGTTACAGAGACGATTTAAACTTGCTGGTATAGATCCAGACAGTCAAATTCTTCCAGTCAGCGGCACACGTGAAGCCATTTTTTCATTTGCTCAAGCAGCGATTGATCGTTCTTTCGATGCGCTGGTTTTATGTCCCAACCCCTTTTACCAAATCTATGAAGGGGCAGCATATCTGGCGGGGGCCCAACCGTTATTTCTAAACTGTAGCGAGAGTAATAATTTTCAGCCTGAGCTCGACCAGGTCAGCGAGGCCCAATGGCATGCATGCCAGATTTTTTATCTGTGCTCCCCAGGAAATCCGACGGGCACCGTTCTCGATCGAGAGTACATAGGTCGCTTGCTCGAATTATCAGACAAGCATGACTTTATCATTGCCAGTGACGAGTGCTACTCCGAGATATTCGCGGACGAAGAGCGACCACCAACAGGGCTTCTCCAGGTTTGTGCCGAATTGGGTCGCGATGACTACAGCCGCTGCATCGTCTTTCACAGTCTTTCTAAACGCTCTAATCTTCCGGGCCTACGTTCTGGATTCGTTGCCGGCGACGCGACGATCCTCAGTAACTTTTTGCTGTACCGAACCTATCACGGCTCTGCTATGCCACTGCAACATCAGCTAGCCAGTATCGTCGCCTGGTCGGACGAAGACCACGTGATCGAAAACCGAAGGTACTACCGAGAAAAATTTACCGCTGTCTACAATATTCTCTCTCCGGTAATCGATGTCTGTTTGCCAGACGCAGGCTTCTATCTATGGCCGAAAACTCCGATTACAGGCCAGGAGTTTGCGCGAGGGCTATATCAGCAGCAAGGTGTTACGGTTCTTCCGGGTGAGTTTATCAGCCGCGACAGCGACGGTTGCAACCCGGGTATGGACCGCGTCCGCATGGCTTTGGTGCCGCCGCTAGCCGACTGCATTACCGCTGCGCAGCGAATAAGAGAGTATGTCGGTTCGCTGTAAGGCGTTTTAGGCATCGACTGTGACAGAAAAGGGGGAGTGAACTTTGTTGAAACAGGAACGCGCCGATTATGTTTTAAAGCGCCTACAACAACTCTATCCAGCACCACCGATACCACTGGACCACAGTGATCCGTTTTCCCTGCTGATAGCTGTATTACTTTCTGCCCAATGCACCGATGCCCGGGTAAACACGGTGACACCCGCGCTCTTCCAGTTGGCGGACAACCCCGCGAGCATGGCGGAGCAGGACATCGAAACTGTTCGCGGCATCATTCGCCCCTGCGGCCTATCTCCTAAAAAATCAAGGGCTATTGTTCACTTGTCCCGTCGCTTGATGGACGTGTACAACGGAGAAGTACCCGACGATATGGCAGCGCTTGAGACCTTGCCTGGCGTAGGACATAAAACCGCCAGTGTCGTGATGTCGCAAGTCTTTGGCGTACCCGCCTTCGCCGTCGACACTCACATCCATCGTCTCGCACAGCGCTGGGGCTTGACCAACGGCAAAAATGTTGCACAAACGGAGAAAGACTTGAAGCATCTTTTCCCGCAGGAGAGCTGGAATGCCCTCCACCTTCAAATCATCTACTACGGCCGCGAGTACTGCTCGGCGCGAGGATGTAACGGTACTATTTGTGAAATATGCCAAACCTGCTATCCCCGGCGGCGTCTTCCAAAAAAGACAAAAAAAGCCTAAAGACGCTTGCGACGATATAGATGCTAAAGCACCCTGGACTGAGTGGTCCCCTTTTGTCGCAGGCGTAATTTTGTTCCCAGAAAAATGCCAATTACGATAAGGCAGAAAAAGACCATGTGGTGCCACACCAACATACTGTCCCAGAAGCTCATTTGTACCGCAATTCCAACAGCCAACATGCCGAGCATAACCGCTAGCGAGTGCTTCAACTCTTCTCTGCCCGCAATCAGCGCAGACACATACCCACAAATAATCAGTACCACAAACTGCATGCCCTCCACCGCCAGAGTCAGTCCGACATCGTAGGTTCCGCCAGCCTCATTTACTAACTGGGGAAACGTCGACATCAGCACGTTTAGTCCGGGGACACACGCGATACCATAGACGACTGGCGCCGCCAGTACACTTCCAATGCTGCGCAACCAATTCATAAACACCTCAAAAATTAATCTATATCGAATACTACTACCAAGAGGTCGCCACGGTACAGACTCACGCTGTGCAGTTCAATGCGTATTTGTTATTCTAGCGCCCTTCTAAAATTCACCTACTCGAGGCTTCGGTGACGACACTTTATGGCATAAAAAACTGCGACACAGTAAAGAAGGCTCGACGCTGGCTGGAGAGCAGACATATAGACTATCGCTTTTACGACTTTCGAGCTGACGGTCTCGACCTCGAACAAATAAAAAGCTGGGTCGAAGAGTTGGGATGGGAAGTACTCGTCAATCGAAGAAGTACCAGCTGGAAGAGCTTGTCCCCGGAGCAGCGCGACACGATGGATAAAACCGCCGCGATTACGGCGATACTGGAAAATCCCACACTGATAAAACGCCCCTTACTGGATACAGGTAGTGAGCGCCACGTTGGATTCAACGATAATTTCTACATGAAATTGTTCGCTCACCATACACTTTGATAAGGCAATAATGATGTCAAATTCAAGCTTCGCCCTGGGACTGGGAACCGGAACCAAAAACGCTAATGACGAGTGGCTGGAGATATATTTTCAACAGCCTCTCTACGCACCCGACCAACGACTGATGTCAGCCATGTTCGCAATCGGGTATGAGGGTGGAAATAGCACGATACCATTGAGCCCTGCGCAAATGCTTGAGTTGGCGGCCCACCTCTCTGCCACCGAATGCGTCGATCAGGCCTGCCTCGCAACAGCCCTAGCATCGACCGATCAACCGCTGGTAGCCGTTGTCCTGGAGGTGGACACTCCCCCGACTACGGTTCCAGAGGGCTACCTGAAACTGCACCTCATTTCACATCGTCTGTTAAAGCCTCATCAAACCAATCTCGATGGCCTGTTCGGTGTTTTGCCCAACGTCGCATGGACCAGTGAGGGCGCCATCTCAGTTGATGAGCTTCCGACCCGCCAGCTAGCCGCGCGCCTAAAGGGTGAAGTTCTCGAAGTGAGCAGTGTAGATAAATTTCCAAAAATGACTAACTATGTAGTGCCATCAGGCGTTCGCATTGCGCACACCGCACGGGTGCGTCTGGGTGCTTATCTGGGCGAGGGCACGACTGTTATGCACGAGGGTTTCGTCAATTTTAACGCCGGCACCGAAGGTCCGGGCATGATAGAGGGTCGGATATCTGCCGGAGTAATGGTTGGCGCCGGCTCGGATGTGGGGGGCAGTGGCTCGATAATGGGCACTCTATCCGGTGGTGGCAATTTGGTAAACTCGCTGGGCGACGGCTGTCTAATCGGTGCCAACGCCGGTACCGGTATTCCCCTGGGCGATTACTGCACCATTGAGGCTGGCCTGTATATCACGGCTGGCACCAAAGTTGTTCTTCTAGATGAACACGGCCACGAAATCGAAACAACGGCCGCGAGAAATTTAGCCGGTCAATCCAACCTATTGTTCAGGCGGCACTCAATTACAGGTACGGTGCAGTGTTTGCGGAACAGGTCAGCCATAGAACTTAATGATGAGCTTCATGCACATAACTAATCTCAATTCGAACAAAACGAGCACGCCACCACAGGAGTAGAAACCGCAGTGAGTGAAACACTGGAATTGGCCTGCGACTTAATCTGCCGCAAATCAGTCACCCCCGACGACGCAGGCTGTCAGGACCTGCTGATCGAACGTTTGGAGGCAATTGACTTCGAAATTACCCGTCTGCCATTCGGAGACGTCAATAATTTCTGGGCGGAACGTGGTACAAATGGGCCCATTATGGCATTTGCCGGGCACACTGACGTTGTCCCCAGTGGTCCCGAATCGAAGTGGTCCACTCCACCCTTTGAAGCCACCATAGTCGATGGTATTTTATACGGTCGCGGGGCGGCAGATATGAAAGGTAGCCTCGCTGCCATGATCACTGCATCTGAAGCGTTTGTTCTCGATCATCCATACCACACGGGACGAATAGGGTTTCTTATCACCAGCGATGAAGAGGGTCCCGCCGTCGATGGCACCGCCAAGGTGATGAACTGGCTAGGTGCTCAGGGCAAGCACATTGATATGTGCCTAGTAGGTGAACCATCCAGCTCTAACATGCTGGGTGACGTACTCAAAAATGGACGACGTGGCTCTTTAGGGGGACAACTTAAGGTTATTGGCATTCAGGGCCACATCGCCTACCCGCACCTTGCCGACAATCCGATCCACCGTTTGACTCCAGCATTGACGGCACTTACCGAAGAAGTATGGGACGATGGCAACGAGTTCTTTCCCCCCACCTCCTTTCAGGTATCAAATATTAACGGTGGAACCGGAGCCAGCAACGTCATTCCGGGCGAGGTCATAGTCGATTTTAACTTTCGATTCGCTACCGCATCCAGCGCGGAAGAACTGCAGAGTCGGGTCGCCAAAATTTTAAAGCGTTTCGACCTGAACTTTGAATTGGACTGGAATTTGAGTGGAAAGCCATTTCTCACCTCCGGAGGACAGTTGGTAGATGCGACACTTGCGGCGATCTGGGAAACCACAGCACAGCGCGCTGAGTTATCCACTGGTGGCGGAACCTCAGATGGCCGTTTCATCGCGCCCAGCGGCACCGAGTTGATAGAGTTGGGGCCCATCAATTCCAGTATTCACAAAGTGGATGAGCATGTGCTGGTTACCGATCTCGATCTTCTCGCAGAGATCTATCGATTGATATTGCAAAAAACCTTGCTATAGCCAATTCGCTGAGCGACAAACACAGCGGGCTATTTGACCACCTTCAAACTAGGCCTGGCTGACGGCAGGCTCGACACCAGCGCCCGGGTGGTTCCAGTACCATCGGGCTTGGGCTTTGGGGGCTCCGGTGAATCATCGAGATCAAACACCATTCCCTGTCCGTTCTCACGGGCATAGATTCCCATAACAGCCGACACAGGAACATAGATGGCGGTTGGCACGCCGCCAAAGCGGCCATTAAAACTCACCGCCTCATTATCGACCAAAAAGCCAACGATTGCGGAAGGCGAGACATTAAGGACTATCTGACCATCCTTCACAAATTGCCGTGGCACA